>JADGPH010000113.1 GCA_017882555.1 Thermoleophilia bacterium | reverse complement strand
CGGCGGTGAAGGTCGCGCCGTGCTGGACATTGGTTTGGATCTTCTGCTGCTGCAAGCCCGCCTTGATCTGCGCCCGCGCCTCAGCCAACGTGAAATTCAAGCGGGTCAAGTATTGGAGGAGCTTCGCCTGGGTGCCCGCGGCGTGCTGCTTGGCGAAGGCGTTCAACTGGGTGGTGATTTCGGCATCCGTGACGTCACACGCGTGCCCGCACTTGGCCGCTTCAAACCCGACGATCTGGAGTTGGACCAGCCCCTGCAGCGACTGCTGCTCGGCACTGACGTAATCGGTCGAGCCCGGCGCGGGAAACGACTGGCCCTGCAGCGTCGCATTCGCCGCCAGCTGACTCATGTATCGCGACAGCTGCGCCTGGGTGATTTGGGCATCGCCGACCCGCGCCACGACGCCGCTCGGCAAGCCACTGCTGCCACATGCCGACAGCACGGCTACACAGAGTGCGACGAGGAGCGCGAGGCCGATCACCACCGATCGACGGCGGTTGGGGTGCAAGCGAGAGGAAGGTCTCAAGACGGGCGGAATCGTAGCATGCCGACCCTCTGCGACGGTGCAAGACCCGGTTCTGTGCGGACCACGCCGGTGAAACATCACGCGACGCTCGTGACGGCCGCCAAGCCCGCAAGCAGCTCGTCCGCGATCGCAATCCGTTCGGCCGGCGCCGACGAAGCGGGGATCGACACGCTGCCCTCGCGCGAGTCGTACATCGCCCGTGCATGGCGCTCACGCAGGGCCCGCAGTTGGTGGCTGGTGAGGCTGACCGGCCCCACCACGACGCGACCGCCGCGGATCGTCACCTGCCCGCTGCCGAGCTCCCGCAACCGCACCCGCAGGCGCTGGACCGCCAGCAGGGCCTGAACCCCCGGTGGAATCGGTCCAAAGCGATCGGCGATTTCCTCGCCGAGCACCCCGACGCCCTCGAGGTCGTGAGCGAGCGAAATGCGGCGGTGCAGCTCGATCTTGGCGGCCTCAAATGGCACGTAGTCGGCGGGGATGTAGGCGGAGATGGGAATCTCGATCCGGACATCGCGCTCGGGAATCGGGGATCCTTGGCCGAGCGCGACCGCTTCTTGGAGCATCTCGACATACAGCTCGAAACCGATCGCCGCGACGTGCCCGGTCTGCTCGTCCCCGAGCAGGTTGCCGGCGCCCCGGATCTCGAGGTCTCGCATCGCGATCCGCAAGCCGCTGCCCAGCTCGGTGTAGTCGGCCAACGCACGCAAGCGCGCGGCCGCATCACGGGTCAAGCCGGCCTCATCCGAGTAGAGCAGGTATGCGTGGGCGGTCACATTACTTCGACCGACCCGTCCGCGAATTTGGTACAGCTGCGACAGTCCGAGTTGGTCGGCGCGCTCGACAATCAGGGTGTTCGCCTGGGGAATGTCCAGACCGCTCTCGATGATGCTGGTGGCAATCAGGACGTCCGCGTCGCCGCGGATGAAGGCCATCATCACGTCTTCAAGCTGGTGTTCGGGCATTTGGCCGTGGGCGACCATCACCGTGAGCTCCGGCACGAGGGCCTGCACGCGCTCGGCCGCGTTGGCGATCGTCTCGACCCGGTTGTGCAGGTAGAAGCTCTGGCCGCCACGTTGCTTTTCACGACCCAAGGCCTCCTGCACCATGCGCTCCTCGTATTCGCCGACATGGGTGGCGATGGGCCGACGCCCACGCGGCGGAGTCTCGATGACGCTGATCTCACGCAAGCCCGACAACGAAATCTGCAACGTGCGCGGGATCGGCGTGGCGCTCATCGCCAGCACGTCGACCTTGACCCGCAGCTGCCGGAGGGCCTCCTTTTGGGCCACGCCAAACCGCTGCTCTTCATCGACGATCACCAAGCCCAAATCGGCCGGCTGCACATCCATCGACAACAGGCGATGGGTACCGACGAGGATGTCGAGCGTGCCGTCCCGAAATCTGCCGAGCACCTCGCGTGTCTCCGCGGCCGAGCGAAAGCGGTTGACCATGTCGACGCTCACCGGCAGGTCGGCAAACCGCTCCCGGAAGGTCACCGCATGTTGCTGGGCAAGAATCGTGGTGGGCACCAGGACCATCACCTGTTTGCCAGCGACGGCGGCCTTGAAGGCAGCGCGCATCGCGATCTCGGTCTTGCCAAAGCCCACGTCGCCGCAGATCAGCCGGTCCATCGGGCGCGGCCGCTCCATGTCGTCGTAGACGGCATCGATCGCGCGCTGCTGGTCGGGTGTTTCCCGGTGCGGAAAGCGTCGTTCGAGTTCGGCAATCCACTCGTCGTTGGGCGGAAACGCAAAGCCTTCGACCCGCTGGCGGGCCTCATAGAGCTGAATGAGCTCACCCGCCATCTCGCGGACCGCCGCGCGCGCGCGCGCCTTGATCTTGTCCCAGGACTTGCCGCCGAGCCTGGACAGCGTCGGCTCGGAGCCGTCGGCCCCCACGTAGCGGGTGACCTTCTCGAGCTGGTCGTGTGGGACAAATACCCGGTCGCTGCCCGCGAATGCCAGCGCGAGATAGTCACGGGTGACATTGGCCACGGTGCGCGTTTCGAACCCGGTGAGGCGTCCGATGCCGTGGTCGTGGTGGACGACGAAGTCGCCAATCCGCAGATCCATGAAGCTCGCCAGGCGCCGCCCGACCACCGGACCACGCTCCGCGGCCGCTCGGCGGCGACGCAAGATCGCCGTCTCGGGAATGATGGCCAGCGCGAGCGCGTGGGAGAGCACCCCCTCGCGCACGCCGAGCGGTGCGAACCCAACCACGCCGGGCTCCGGCAGTTGGCCCGGCTCGAGGATCACCGGGGTGACGCGCTCAAAGCGCAACGCGGTGCGCTCCATATCGCCGCGCCGCGCGAACGTCACGAGCACCCGGTGACCGTTGCGGGCCAGCCGCGCGAGCTCGCCCTCAGACTCCGCCTGACCACGCGTGGCAAAACGGGCCTGAACCGCGTCGAAGATCGCCTCGGTCGAGGACGGCGGCACCAGGTCGAGCACGGACATCCGATCGAGTTGGGCGACCAGCGCCGACGGTTCGCTGAGGGCGCCTGCGACGGCCTCATCCTCGAAGCGCTCACGCGCCGCACGCAGGGCACGGGTGTGTTCGGCCGGAGCCAACCGAATCGTTGCCGCACCGACAAACCGTGGATCATCCAGGGGCCCGACCAGTGCCTGGTCGCCCACGGGCTCGGTGGCCGCCCACAGCAACACGCGCTCGATCGGGCGAATCGTGCGCTGGGTAAACGGCGAGAACGCACGCACGCTCTCCACCTCATCGCCGAAGAACTCGATCCGAATCGGCAGGTCGGCCGTCGACGGATATACGTCGATCAGCCCCCCGCGGACGGCAACCTCGCCGCGCTCCTCGACCTGGGCTGTGCGCTCGTATCCCAGCGCGATCAGGCGCGAGAGTACCTGCTCGATAGGCGTGTGCTCCCCGGCGGTAATCTGCACCGGGTCGGGCCAGATCGGTCGAGGCGCAATCAACTCCTCAAGCGCGGGGGCCCCGACCACAACCACCGTGCCGGGACGCTCGGCCGAGGCGAGCGCCCGCGCACGCTGACCGACCAGGTGCGGCGACGCACCGACCGGACCATCCAGCGGCACCCCGCGCGAGGGGTAAAGCGCCACGGCGGCTCGACCCAGGATCGCTTCGAGGTCGACTGCCAGATCCCGTGCTTCATCGTCCTCGGCGCAGATCGCCATCAAGGGGCGGTTCACTCGGCGTACCAGCGCCCCGAGCACAAAGCTCCACGCCGGACGCGCAAGCGCCACTCGACCAACCGACGCCCCGCCCGCCAGAGCGGATGCGGCGCCGCCCAGCGCCGGAACGCCAAGCAGCAGCTCGTCAACGCTCATCGGCACCGGGCGGCTACTCGCCATCGGCAGCAGGGTCTGATCCGGGGTCGTCGGTCGGCTCCAACGGTGCGTCGGCCTCCCGGCGTTCGGCACGTTGACGGGCCCGAACACCCGGGGGACTCGCATGGAATCTGGCGATCGCGGCCTCAAGCCCCTCGGCCAGGGTGGACTCGATCATCGTCACGGCCCGACCGATGAGCGCCTGGATTTCGGTGCGCGGCTCGGAGAAGTTGGCCAATACCCACGCGGCCTCGTCACCCCGGAAGTCGGGCGTTTGGCGACCGACTCCAACCCGGATCCGCAGAAACTCCCGCGATCCCAGGCCCTGTTCGACCGAGCGCAATCCGTTATGGCCCCCGGTGCCTCCTCCGCGCTTGCCCCGGACGACACCGAACGGCAGGTCGATCTCATCATGAATCACCAGGACCTGGTCGGGATGTACATGCAGACTCCCGGCCGCGGGACCCACCGACCGCCCGGACTCATTCATGTACGTCTGGGGCACGAGCAGCCCGAGCGGGCCCGCCGGCCCCCGGGCCTCCCGGTAGGTTCCCGCGAAACGGGTCGCCGGACGTCCCGAATCCAGACGCCGCGCCAGCTCATGGAGCACCATCACCCCGACGTTGTGTCGGGTTCCCGCGTACCTCGGACCGGGGTTTCCCAAGCCGACGACAAGACGAATCGCACGCTCGGGCTCACTTGAAGGCGTAGTTGTCGTCATCCACACGAGCCCTCGTCGCGCACTTTTCGAGGTGGGAAGCCTGGCCGCGCCCAAGATCGGCCGCGGCACGTCGACTACTCCTCGGATTCGTCCTCCGCAGCGTCGGTGACCACATCCTCAGCGACCTCATCGACCCACGGCTCGTTCGCCCGACGCAGGTCGACCTCATATGCCTCAATGTGCTCGGCTGCGCGCTCCACCACACCACTGGAGATCTCCTCGGCAGCCGCCGGACGGAAGTCCACGTGGGTGATCGCCCCGCGAACCGGGTCCAGCTGCCATTCGGTCAGAACGGCCGGCTGGGCAGGCCCACCGGCAATCGACAGCGCGACGACGCTCGTGCGACCATCGGCCGAGAACAGCACCCGCCGCAGCTCGCGCTCGCTCACGCAGATGGGCAACGCATCGCCGGGCTTCTGGTACAGCACGCCGGGGACAAGACCCTCCTTGCGCAGGCGGCGCGACGGGCCGTTTCCGAACTCTGTGCGGGGCTGGGCATCTACGGTGTGATTGGCCATGCTCGTGTTCGTCCTCGTTCGTCCAGGTCTGGGGCGACCGCGGATGATAGCCGACGCACGCGAACTTGCGACGTCGCGCGTCCGCGGGCGTGCGCCGACGGCCTAGAACAACTGGTTTTCCCCGGCGAAGATCTCACTTACCGATTCGTCACAAAACACATTGTGGACCGAGTCGGCCAGGATCCGAGCAACGGAGACCACCTTGATCAGGCCCGGCGGAGCATCGGGCGCAAGCGGCACCGTGTCGGTCACGACGATCTCTTCGATCTCGGATGCGGCCAGGCGCGCAAATGCCGGTGGAGAGAACAGGCCGTGCACCGCCGCGGCATAAATGCGCCGGGCTCCCGCCCCGCGAATGGTGTCCGCGCCGGCCGCCAGCGTCCCGGCGGTATCGATCATGTCGTCGATCAGGAGCGCATCCCGACCCTTGACATCACCCACCAGCAGCGTGACCTCGGCGGCGTTGTGCTGCGGGCGCTGCTTTGTGAGCACCGCCAGGTTGGCGCCGAGCTTCTGGGCCACGTGGTTGGCAAGCTTGGCGCGACCGGCGTCCGGCGACACGACCACGAGGTTGTCGAGTTCACCCGCCCGCTGACGGTCCAAGAAATGTTCCACCAACAGGGGGATCGCGGTCATGTGGTCGACGGGAATTCGGAAGAAGCCCTGGACCTGGCCGGCGTGCAGATCCATTGTCAACACCCGATCGACACCCGCAGCCTGCAGGATCTCGGCGATGAGCTTCGCGGTGATCGGCTCACGCGGCGCCGATTTCTTGTCCTGGCGGGAGTAGCCGTACCAGGGAATCACCGCGTTGATCCGGTGGGCCGACGCAAGCTTGGCCGCGTCGATCATGATCAACAGCTCCATCAACGCCTCGTTGACGGGTCGGCAGGTTGACTGCACCAAAAAGATGTCGGCACCGCGAATGCTTTCTTCGAAACGCACGTAGATCTCGCCGTTGGCAAACGTCTTGAGCGTGACCTCGCCCAACTCCATGCCGAGCTTCTGGGCGATGGATTCGCCAAGGACCCGGCTTGCGCGCCCAGCAAAGAGCATCAATCGCTTGGAGTCATCTCGGTCGATGCTCGTTTTGGTCATACCTGGTGTCCCCCGGAGTCGTCGGATGCCGCGCGTGCCTTTGCGGCAGCCCGCCTCGTAAAGTCCTCGATCACGCTTTGGCGCGCTCGGGCGATGCCCAGCGCGCCCGACGGGATCGGGTCCGTGATGATCGAGCCCGCCCCGGTCATGGCATCGTCGCCGATGGTCACCGGCGCGACAAGCACGCAGTCGGAGCCCGTCTTTACCCGGGCACCGATCGTCGTGCGGTGCTTCCGGAATCCATCGTAGTTGGCGGTGATGTTTCCCGCGCCGATGTTGGTGTCCTCGCCGATCTCGGCGTCCCCGATATACGACAGGTGCGGCACCTTGGCCCGTGCACCGATCCGGGCGTTCTTGGTCTCGACAAAGGTCCCGATCTTGCCCCCGGTGGCGAGCTCGGTGCCGGGGCGCACAAAGGCATACGGGCCGACACTGGTCCCGGGACCGATCTGACTCGCGCGCACAACCGCGTTGATGACGTGCGCTCCGTCGCCAACGGCTGAGGCCTCGATCACGCAGTTCGGACCGATCACGCAGTCCTGGCCGATCACGGTGCGCGCGCGCAGGTGGACGCCCGCAAGCAGCACGGTATCCCGGCCGACCTGCACGTCGGCATCGAGGTAGACCGCTGTCGGGTCGGGGATGGTCACGCCCGCGAGCATCAATGCCTTCCGCAAGCGCGACTGCAAGATCGTCTCGCAGGTGGCGAGATCCACCCGAGTGTTGACGCCGAGGACAACGTCCGGGTCATCCGAGACGAAGGTGCCAATCGAAGTGCCCATCGCCGGCAGGACATCCGGCAGATAGACCTCGCCCTGCGCGTTGCTGGATCCGACCTGGGCCAGCGCTGCGTTCAGCGACGCGCGATCAAACATGAAGATTCCAGCGTTGATCTCGTGAATCTCACGCTCATGCGCCGAGGCATCACGCGCCTCGACAACCCCCGTCACGACTCCGGCGGCATCCCGGAGCACGCGCCCGTACGACCCGGCGTCGGATACGACCGTGGTGACCATCGTGGCCGTGTTGCCCGAGGACTGGTGCGCGGCCACAAGGCCGGTGATGAGGGCCGGTGAGATCAACGGGGTATCGCCACACAGCACCAGCACCGTGTCGCAGTGCTCCGGCAGGCCGGCCACCCCCACCGCGGTCGCGTGACCGGTGCCCAGCTGCGTCTGCTGGACCTGGGTGCTGACCCCGTCGGGCAACAATGCCGCAACGGCATCAGCGCCGTGACCAACGACGACGACCGTGTGCGAGACCTCGACTCCCGCCAGGGAACCGAGCACCCATGCGATCATCGGACGACCGGCCAGAGGGTGAAGCACCTTGGGAAGCGCCGATTTCATGCGCGTCCCAAGCCCAGCGGCGAGTACGACCGCGCCAAGGATCATCTCAACCCACCCCCTCGCAGCATCCAGAGTCCTGGTTGGGGCGGGAGGATTCGAACCCCCGGTCGCGGGACCAAAACCCGCTGCCTTACCACTTGGCTACGCCCCATCGATCACAGCCCTCGGGCGAGTATATGCGGCCCAACCCCGGAAGCACGACCGGCTCACGCGCCGAGCACGATGACATCGACGACCACCGGCCGTTCCTCGTCGGAGGTTTCGCCGGTCCCGTGGTTGACCACTTCGATCGTGTCGGTCTGACACTCGATCCGTACCCGCATACCCTCGCGCAATGCCCCGTCCTTGAATCGGGTCGCCAACCCGCCCCGCAACTCGAAGGTGTCCATCACGAGCAGCTCATCGGGATCGATGTTGAGCAGGAGTACGTCACCGTGATACGGGTCGACGTCCTGCCACAACAGCGAGATCTCGCCGGTAAATGAAACGAGGGGGGTCACGGCAGTGCAAACTCTACAAGGATGCCCACGCCCGCCCCCGAGACCAACTACCGCCTGATCGGCCCCCCGGATCTGCTGCACGATCTGATGCTCGACTTCCAGGAAATCGGCTGGGAGTGCACGGTGCACCGCTGGCAGGCCGTCATCAGCGCGCCCCCCGAGGATGCCGGACATCCGCCGCCCGACTGGCCCGGCGAGATCACCCTCGCGGGGGTCAGCCACACCGACCACCTTGCTGCCTGTCACGACCACTTCGGGGCCGCATAAGTCTCGGCAGATCAGGCTGCTACGGGGCCGCGATCGACGATGCCACGATCGTGGCCGGTTCCGGCGCAAGGTCATGGCCGGAGCCTGCGCTGACCTCGAGTGCGAGTTGCCGATCAGACGACGATTCGGCAGCACGCCAGCGCTCCCACACCCCGAGCACGCGCGGCGCGAGCGCGATTGCGGCGATGTCGAAAAACACGTATCCCGCCGCGATCCCTGACGGCGGATTGCCGGTCGGGATGCCGGTGCCGGGAATGTGGGCCCGCCAGCTCCAGGTCCCCATCGAGACACCGTAAATCTCCAGGAAGGCCACAAACGCGAAGACGCTCGCATACACCCGGACGTTGCGTCCCCACATCAAGAACGCAGCCAGCACCACGACACCCAGCGCACCGCCGACGTCCACCCGCGGCAACACCGTCACGCCAAGCACTCCCCACGCGATCACGGCGGCACAGGCCGCCCACACCCACCGGCGCGCATGGGTCCGAACCCATGTGGTCTGGGTCAGGCGCAGACCGAACAGGTACACCAGGCCATGCCCCGGAGGCACAAACATCGGCAGGTTGTGATGCCGGTAGATATAGGCGCCCCAGATGATCGACCCGATGATTTCAAAGCAGGTCGCCACACCGATCACGACGAAGGTCTGTACGCGTTCGAGACGCGTTGCCGACCGGAGCGCGAGCCCCAGCATCACCCAGCACGCCAGCCCCAACAGATACTGGCCCGCGAGCCCCGCGACACGATCGAGGGCCAGGCCGATGATGGTGACGCCGACGACAAAGGCGCACACACGCCCCGGGGAATCTGCAAGCGGGTCCCACATGAGGACACACTGTAGTGGTCGGCGCACACCCACACACGCCCCTGACGGCCGGGAGCCGCCAGCGTACGCCGCTGGTGCACAACGCACTCAGTACCGCGGTGGTCACGGCAACTCGGCCGTGTCGGCCGCGCATGTTACGGGATCGGTTGCAATCTCGGCTCGTCTGCCACCCAAATGTCAGGGGCACGGCCTACAATGACGCGTATGTCGACGTCCCGGGTCCATTTTCAAAGCGAGATGCAAGACCTGCGGCTGCGCATCGTCGAAATGGCGAGCCTTGTGCTCAACCAGATCGAGCGCGCGACCGCAGCCTGGGAGAGCGCCGATGCCGCGGCCGCCGAAGTGGTCATTGCCGGTGACGACCGCATCGACGAGGCGTGCGTCGAACTCGACCAAGCGATCTATCGCATCCAGTTGCTGCAAGCACCCGTCGCCAGCGACCTGCGGCTCCTGCATGTCGGTCTGATTGCCGTCGTCGCGCTCGAGCGGGTCGGCGATCTGGCCGTCGCGATCTCCGAGCTGACACGCTCTGTGCGCCCCGGAGATGCCAACCCCACGGTCCAGGCTGCGCTCTCGCGCATGAGCGCTCAGGCGGTGGACACCCTGGCGCTCGCAGTACAGGCCATCGCCCGCAGCGATGCCGAGCTTGGAAAGCGTGCCCGCGGCCAAGCCACGGCCGTACGCCAGATGCTCAACGAACTCCTGGATGTCGTTGCTGCCGCGGAGGCCCAAACGGGCAACCGCGCCTGGGCCGCCGCAGCCGTCCTCGTTGGTCGCCACCTGGAGCGCGTGGCCAACAACGGCGGAGAACTCGGCGGCCGCGTCAGCTTCATCGTGACCGGCGAGCCGTTCCGGCGTTCGCCGATCCGGAGCGTTGAGGCCGACTAGACCGTCCCGACACCGCGGGGACTACTTCTCGTCCGCGTCGTCCTCGACCTCGGACACGACTGACGGCGCCTCGGTATTCGGCACTGACCGCTGCTCTTGGCGCTCCATTTGTTCGATGCGATCCAGCGCCTCAAGCGCCTGGTCCGCGGCCATTGTTCTGAAGCTGTTGCGCCGCTCGCGCTTGGCTTTCGCCATAGGGTCCTCCCGTGTCGGGCACCGATTGTACCCCCCACGCCCCGACGGTTTGTCCTCAACGGGACAGACGACCGTCAACAAGTGCCTGAACGAGCCCGTTGTCGGCGGGTGGAAACACGTATCCAGCGAGCGACTCGGTCCGGACCCACCGAAACTGGGCGACCTCGATGGGACGCGGCCGGAGCGCGGCCGCCCAACGGCACCAGTAGAACCGCAACTCCAGTGGCCCGGACCGCTCAGTCCACGCGTGCGCACCGATGCTCAGGCGGACGCCGAGTTCTTCCAGCAGCTCACGATGCAGAGCCTGGGCATCGTGCTCACCCGGCTCGCGCTTTCCTCCGGGGAACTCCCACCGTCCGGCATGGCCGACATCCGGACGGCGCTGGCTGATCAACATGCGACCGCCGCGCTCGATCAACGCAGCCACCACGACCTGCAGCTGTTCCGAGTCGTCGGTCATCAGTCGCTGGGCAAACACAGGTGATCGTCGGCCGCACGCGCCAGTCCGTCGGCGATCAGCGTCGCCGCGGCCCCCGGATCGCGATCGATGGCAACCGTTCCCAGCGTGGTGAGCTCACGCATCAGCACGCCACGCCGTTGACGGAGCGACCCCGCAAACCGCGACTGGGAACGCCGGGTCGGTGTCATCTCGAGCACGCGCCCCTCATCGGCGGCGGCGCAGCCCTCCCGCAACGGACAGCCCTCATCGCACCGCGGCGCACGCGCGGTGCACCACTCGCGACCAAGATCCATGAAGGCTTGACCAACCGCCCAGCCATGGCCGTCGGGGGTGCCCGGCCATCCGTCGGGAAAGCGACGCGACAACACGCGCATCACGTTGATGTCCGCGGGCAGCACCGCTGCACCGTCAGCAAAGCAGCGAATCGCTGCGGCGGTATATGGCCCGACCCCCGGCAACTCGGTCAGCCGATCCGCATCGGGCCAGCCGACGTCACAGATCCGTCGCGCTGCGCGGTGCAAGTTACGCGCCCGTCGCGGATATCCGAGCCCCTGCCAGGCGCCGAGTACCTCGCCCAGTGACGCCTGCGCGAGATCACACGCCGTCGGCCAACGCTCCATCCAGGCGTCGAAATACGGCACCACCCGAGCCACCTGGGTCGATTGCAGCTGCACCTCCGCTACCAGAATGGCGTAACGATCGCGGGTCCTGCGCCAAGGGAAATCCGTCCCGTCCCGAGCGAACCACTCGATCAGTTGTCGCACTGCCGGATCACCTGCAGAGGCGGATGCGCTCATGGATGCCAAGTCTGCCATGGCCGAAGCTCAACCTCGCCGCGATCGTACGTCGACGGCAGCGCCACCCGCGCTCACACGTCAAGCAGTGTCAGTTCGGGTGTCAGCACACGGGCCGTGCGACCGCGGGCACACGCCTGTGCAATCAGCGGGGCGACGCCGACGAGCGCCCGATCGATGTTCACGTTGCCGCCGAGATCCACCGTGCCGTCCTGGCCGCGCTCACGCATTCGTGCATCAATGATGAGTGCCTCGGAGTCGAGCGGCGAGCTTAACGGCGCAGCGCGGGCGACCATCAGAGCCCGGAGGATACGATCGACCGACATCGGCCAGTTGTCGAGATCGACCTCGGACCGCCCCACGACCTCGCCAAATGCGATGCCAAAGACCACGGCCTGCCCGGCGGTCGCCGCGGGTTCGACAAAGAGTGCGGTCCGCTGGCGCACGACATGTGCCCGCCATGCCACCCGCAATTCTCGCAGCAACGCCTGAAACTGCTGCTGGCCGGCGTCATCGATAGCCATCCGCCCGTCGCGGACCGCCTCGGCGAACCTGACCGCCAGTCGCCCGAGCGCCGCAGCCGGATTCGGCCCGACCAGCGCGCGCAACTCGCCCGCGCGGACCCCGTTGTCGTCGGGGTCCGCGCGGGCGGGCGACCCAGAATCCCATCCGTCGCCATCACCCCACTCCGGGTGCGGCAACGGGCGCGACGAGTTCAACGGATACAGCGCAAACAACACATCGCGGATCATGCGTGCCCGCCGCTCGGTGCTCACACACAGCATCGTCCCGTCCTGCGCCACCGGGAACCCCCGCAGCACCCGCAGGCGCGGGACATCCTCGCCCGTCAGCACGATGCGCCAGGTCGGCGATTCCAGCCCGCGCTGATTACACGGCGGTCGCAGATCGCGCAGGACGCGGTGCTCGGCCAGCAGTGCATCGAGCTCGGAGGCACAACATTCGTAGTCGATCCGTTCGAGTTGCTCAAGCGCACGGCCAATGAGCCGCCCGTGTCGACCGCCGGGCCCGAAATACGACCGCACCCGACGTCGCAGATCGCGAGCCTTGCCGACGTAGAGCACGTCCCCCCGCCGATTACGCATCAAGTAGATGCCCGGAGCGGCCGGAAGATCGTCGGCCAACGCAAGCTTCCACGAGTGGCGCGTTCCACCGGGCGCCCCGATCGCGACGACACGCTCGACGGTATCGATGTCCTGATCGGCGAGCATCCCCAAAAAGCGGATCAACAATTCCGCCGTGGCCTCCGCATCCGGCAATGCGCGGTGCGCGGGGCGCACGTCCGTGTCGGCCCAGTCGGCCAATGTGGCCAGGTCGTGCCGCTCGACGCGCCCGGCCAACAGTCGTCGCGCCAGGGTGAGCGTATCGAGCCACGGCTGGGTGAAGTACCGCGCCGCGGTGCGGCGGCGCTCGTAGGTCAAAAACCGCAGATCGAAGGGTGCGTTGTGTGCGACGAGCACGTCGTCGCGCGCGAAGGCCACAAATTGCTCGAGCGCAGCGCCAATCTCCGGTTGACCGGCAACCATCTCGTTGTTGATCCCCGTAAGCCGCGTGATCCCCTCAGGGATTGGCCGCTCGGGATCCACAAGCAGCGAGAACCGGTCGACAATCGCCAACCCAGACACGCGCACCGCGCCGATCTCGGTGATCTTTGAGCTCCCCGGACTGCCACCGGTGGTCTCGAGGTCCACGATGCAAAAGGTCGCGTCGGCGACGTGCTCCGATGCCCACCGCGGCGGCGCCAGCCCGACCAGGTCACGCCCGAGCCAGGCCAGCCGGGCATCGCTCTCCACAATCTCGGCGACAAGGCGCCGCTGCAGGTTCAAGGGGCAGCCGCGCAGGCGCAAGACCTGGGCCACGATCTGACCCACCTCGAGCGGGCGACCACGGCGCACGAGCAGCGCGCGTAGACGGTCGGACATCACCGGCTCGCCGGCAACGGGGCGCGCGGCGACGAGCAGGTCAAGCTGGCCGGAGACAGTCACTTGTCCGATGCTACCGGCGGGCTCCGATGCCCCCGCCCAGACCGCCCCCGCAATGCCTTGGCGCTGCTGGAATCCGAGAGGCGATCTCCGCGAATGCATGGCGCCGAGCCCGGAGACATCGACGGGCCCGGTCGCCTAGACTGCGACGGAATTCGTCACGGGGAGTCGGCATGGGCTTGATTTCGGGAATTGACACGGTCTTCTACCAGGTCTGCAACATGAACCGGGCGGTCGCCTTCTACACCGAGACACTCGGATTCGAGCTGGCGCGACGAGAGGGCAACGACTGGGCGGAGCTCTCGGCCGGTGCAATCAACCTGGCACTCTCCGGAGAGCTGGCGGTCGCCCCCCAAAAGGGCGGCGCAACGGTGGTGCTGCGTACCGATGCGCTGGACGCACTTGCGGTCACGCTCAAGCAGGCCGGCGCGCAGATGGGAACGATCGAGGACATGGGCGGCGCGCGCATACTCGACATCTACGACCCCGACGGCAACCAACTGGTCCTCTTGGAGCCCATCCCCGAGTAGGAATCAGTCGGCAGGCAGTGCGTACCGGCGCTCCGCCAAGGCGTGTAAGAAGCTCTCCGGATCGCTCACGCGCACGACCACGCGCTGCGTCGTCCAGCGCAACGGAGCCCGGACCTCGAGCGGCTCGGCCAACTGCAAGACGACCGCCGGCCCCGATTGGGTGACAAAACCCACGACACCGCGGCCGATCCTCACCCCGAGCCCCGCCCACCAAGGCCAGTTCATGATCGAGGCTCGTTCGATCAACCGCAACGGAATGGACGCCCGTCCGAGCGCGCCCAGGTGTAGCTCAAGCGTCTGATCACTGAGCTCGACCGCGCCTCCATGGGGCGCAAACAGTGCCAGGAATGGAAGCGCCCATCGCGAGCGCGGCATCTCGAAGCGTTCCACGACACGGCAGCGTACTGCCAAACACATCACACCATCATCGGCGCGGCATCCGACCAGGCAGCGGTCCAGTCGGGGACGGGACCCTCACCCCAAGCGCTCAGCGCATGTCGACGACCTCACGAGAGCGCAGGTGCACGATCACCTTGCGCTTGACCCGCTGCAACGCGTTATCCACCGTCTTGGGGG
>JADGPH010000004.1 GCA_017882555.1 Thermoleophilia bacterium | reverse complement strand
GGCGACTCGGCGAACCTGAGGACGTTGCCGGACCCATCGTGTTCTTGGTATCCCCGGCGGCGCGCTTCATCACCGGATCACTCATCAGCGTCGATGGTGGCCTGTCTCTGTGAGCGGGCGCGAACTGCGAGAGCGAGTGGTGATCACCGGCATCGGTGTGGTCTCACCGCTCGGAATCGGTCGGAAGGACGCGTGGGCGGCAGCACTCGCGGGTCGCTCCGGAGCTGGGCCGGTGACGCACTTCGATGCATCACACCACGGCGCCCAGATCGCCTTCGAGGTCAAAGGCTTTGACCCGCTGACCTATATCGATCGGCGTGCCGCTCGCCGCATGGACCGCTCCTCGCAGATGGCCGTCGCCGCCGCGGGCCTCGCGATCGAGGACGCGGGCTTGGTGATCCCCGCTGATGCCGAGCGCATCGGCGCGGTGATCTCGACGGGAAACGGCGGCAACGCCACCTACGAAGAGGCCCACCAGACGCTGCTCGAGCGCGGGCCCGATCGCGTGTCGCCGGTGGCCTTGCCGATGATTATCTGCAACATGGCCGCTGGGCACGTCTCGATGACCTACGGACTCCACGGGCCGTTGGCGTGCGTCTTGACGGCCTGCGCGAGCAGCCTGCATGCCCTTGGCGAAGCGGCCGACATCATTCGCCGTGGGGCCGCCGACGTCATGCTCGCCGGTGGCGCCGAGGCAGCGGTGACGCCGTATGCCATGGCGGCGCTGGACGCATCACGCGCCATGTCCCACCGCAACGACGACCCCGTCGGTGCGAGTCGGCCCTTCGATCAAGCGCGCGACGGCTTTGTCCTGGGTGAGGGCGGGGTAATCCTGGTACTCGAGCGGATGGATCTCGCCCTTGCGCGTGGCGCCACGATCGTCGCCGAACTGGCCGGCTACGGCGCCACCTCCGACGCGCACCACATCACCGAACCGCATCCCGAAGGCACCGAACAGGCCCACGCGATCCGCCGGGCCCTCGCGAGCGGTGGCATCGATCCCACCAGCGTCGACCACATCAACGCGCACGCCACCTCCACGCTCGCCGGGGATGCCTCAGAGATCCACGGGATCATCACCGCCCTCGGCGCGCAACAGGCCGCCACGATCGCCGTCAGCGCGACCAAATCGGTACACGGTCACTGTTTGGGTGCCACCGGGGCACTCGAGGCATCCCTGACCGCTCTCGCCGTGGCCGAACAAATGGTCCCGCCCACGATCAATCTCGACAACCTCGATCCGGGATGTCTCGGGGTCGACCATATTCGCACCGCTCGTGCGCACGCGATTCGCACCGCGTTGTGCTCGGGATTCGGGTTCGGCGGACACAACGCGGTCTTGGCCATCTGCAAGGTGCAGGCGTGAGCGCGCGAAACCGTGTCGTGGTCACGGGGATCGGTGTGATCTGCTCCCTGGGCGTCGGGCGCGAGGACGTCTGGCGTAATGCGTTGGCGGGCACACCAGGCGGCGCCCACATCACCGGAATCGACATCGGTAGCTCGCCCGTCACGATCGCGTGTCAGGCACGAGCATTCGTCGTGGAGGACTTTGTCGATCGCCGGCTCGCCCGACGCGCCGACCGCGTCACCCATCTTGCACTCGCCGCCGCGCAGATGGCCGTGTCCGACGCCCGGCTGACCATCTCGGCCGACGGGCGCGACACCGGCTGCATTCTTGGTACCGGCACCGGTGGGAACCGCGTGCGGGACGAGAATCACGTGATCATGCTCGAACGGGGCGTCGACCGTATCTCGCCATTTGCCATCCCGTACAGCATGTGCAACCACCCTCCGGCAGAGGTCGCAATGCAAATGGGGTTGCGCGGACCGACGATGGCGATGGTGACCGCATGCGCCGCCGGGACCGATGCGATCGGCACATCAACCGCCATCATTCGCCGCGGCGATGCCGATGTCATGCTCGCCGGTGGCACCGACGCCATGATTACCCCGCTGTGGCTTGCGGGCTTCGACGCAATGCGCGTGCTCTCCCATCACGAAGAAGATCCCGGTGGCGCCGGGCGCCCGTTCGATGCCTCCCGGGACGGATTCTTAGTCGGTGAAGGCGCTGCGGTCCTGGTGCTGGAATCCCTCGAGCACGCACGTGCACGCCGCGCACAGATCATCTGTGAGATCGCGGGCTACGGCGCCAGTGCGGACGCCCACCACATCACCGATCCCGACCCGACGGGAATCAGCCAGTCACGCGCCATGCGCGCGGCCATTGCCGATGCCAGGATAGATGCTGACCTGATTGGGTACGTCAACGCCCACGGAGGCGCCAGTCGCCCCGGGGACCCCGCGGAGATCTCCGCAATCCGACGCGCGCTCGGCGACGACGTGGCCGCACGCACCGCGGTCTCGGCGACCAAGTCGATGCACGGACACTGCATGGGCGCCACGGGGGCGATCGAAGCTGTGCTCACGGCCCTGGCCGTCACAGAAGGTCGCATTCCCCCGACGATCAACCTCACCGACCTCGACCCGGACTGCACCGGTGTCGACCACGTCATCGACACGGTTCGTGTAAAGCATCTCGACGCTGCGCTCTCGAGCAACAACGGACTCGGCGGCCACAACGCGGCGATCGTCCTCGTGCCATGGCAGGACGCGTGACCGGCGCACGACGCAAGCTGACTCCACGCGCCGAGAAATCAATCCGCCTGACCATCGCCTCCGCAGTCTGCGCGATACCGGGGCTGTGGGGCATTGCGACGGACACCGTCTGGTTGGGCTATCTCGCCGCCGCAATCCCGCTTGTCGCCATCGTCCTCGGGCCCATCTCGGAGCGCTACTTCACCCGCTAGGCGCCCTTCGGGACCACCTGGGGTACCCGCACCGGCCGATCGTCAGCTCCGATCGCGACGAATACGAACCGGCCAGTACCGCAGAGGCGCCGCTCCCCGCTTAGGAGCACTTCGGCGATCATCGTAACGTCGATGGTCATGGACGTGCGCCCCGTCGCCGTCACCTCGGCAAGCACCTCGACGATCTCTCCGATGTGGACCGGAGCGACGTAGTCCACCTCATCTACCCCGACGGTAACCACCGTCTGACGCGAATGCCGCGTCGCGGCGACGAATGCGGAGCGGTCCATCATGCTCAAGGCGACCCCCCCGAAGAGCGTTCCCCGGTGGTTGAGGTGTTCGGACATCACGATGTCGGTCATGCGCGTCACGGTCGGCGCGGCAAGAGCGTCGTCGTAGTTGGGCGTCGGCGCGATGGTCATTGGACGTCCTTGGTTGTGGGATGCAGGTGGTCGGCGACCCACCACGGTGGGCGCAGCGCCACGATGCGCCCGTATACCGGGCAGGTGGGTGCGTGGGCCCCCGGCAGGTACCCGAGCGACATCAAGAACTCGTTGGTGACCTCAGGTCCGGTGAACCGAAAGGTCTGACGAAACAGACGTACCCACTCTGGAAGCATGCGCGGATGGTGCGCATCGAGCCAACCGGCGAGGCTGCCATACGCGTCCACCAACCCACACATCACACCGGCGTTTCCGATGATGGCGTCGATCTTGCGCTCGTTGCGGATGATGCGTGGGTCACCCAACAGGCGCGCACGGTCCTCGTCACCAAGACCGGCGACGTGCGCCGGCGCAAAGCCTCCGAACGCCGCATTGATCCCCTCGCGGCGCCGTAGGATCAACTCCCACGACAAGCCGGCCTGGAAGATCTCCAGGACCAGACGCTCGCAGATCCGCGCATCATCGCGGCACGGCACGCCGTACTCGTGCTCGTGGTAGTGGTGGTGGATCGGGTGACCGGGGGCGATCGTGCAATAGGCGCTCATCGGTGCACCCCGTGAAGACTGATCAACGTCACTCGCCCCTCGCAGGGCCTGGGCAGGATACGCTTGGACACTATGGCGCAACGTCCTGATGCCCGCGCGGTCCTCGACCGCGCGCTCGCAGCGCGCGTCGTCGTGCTCGACGGTGCGATGGGCACGATGATCCAGCAGCACCCCCTCGATGAAGCCGACTTTCGCGGCACACGGTTTGACGCTCACGAGCAGTCGCTCAAGGGCAACAACGACCTCTTGGTCTTGACGCGACCGGACGTGATCGCGGCAATCCACGGTCAGTTCCTTGAAGCCGGCGCCGACATCATCGAGACCAACACCTTCAGCTCGACCGCGATTGCGCAGGCCGACTACGGCACGGAAGCGATCGTGGCGGAAATGAACCGCGTCGCCGCGTCGCTTGCGCGCGCGACCGCAGATGAGTGGACCGCGCGTACCCCGGAACGCCCACGATTCGTCGCCGGCGCGATCGGGCCGACCAACCGGACCTTGTCGATGTCCCCGCACGTCAATGACCCGGGGTATCGCGCGGTCAGCTTCGACGAGATGTGCGCGGCCTACGCCGAGCAGGTGGGCGCGCTCATCGAAGGGGGCGTGGATCTGCTGTTGGTCGAGACGATCTTCGACACGTTGAACGCAAAGGCCGCCCTGGCGGCCATCGAGGACATCGCCGACCAGACCGGGGTGCGCCTTCCGCTGATGATCTCCGTGACGATCACCGATGCCTCGGGTCGGACCCTCTCCGGCCAAACCGTGGAAGCATTCTGGACGAGCATTGCCTTCTCCAGGCCGTGGTCGGTGGGGGTGAACTGCGCGCTGGGTGCGGCCGCGATGCGTCCACACGTCGAAGCGCTTGCCCGCATCAGCGACTGCTGGACCAGCTGCTACCCGAACGCGGGACTCCCAAATGCCTTCGGCGAGTACGATGAGCTGCCCGAGGACACCGCGCGCGTCCTGCAGGATATGGTCGCTGACGGTTTGTTGAACATCGTCGGCGGATGCTGCGGCACGACGCCCGCACACATCGCCGCGATCGCCCGTGCGGTCGGCACCATCGCGCCTCAACCACGCAACATCATCGACCGGACGGGCCTCACACAACTCTCGGGGCTCGAGCCCTTCGTCTTCGGGCCTGACAGCACCTTCACCGTGATCGGTGAGCGCACCAACGTCACCGGCTCACGCAGGTTCGCCTCGCTGATTACCACCGGCGATTACGGTACGGCGCTCGAGGTGGCCGTCGACCAGGTCCGCAACGGCGCCAACGTGATCGACATCAACATGGATGAAGGCATGCTCGACTCGCCCGCAGCCATGACGAGGTTCTTGAACCTGATCGCGACCGAGCCGGAGATTGCCCGCGTCCCGATCATGATCGACTCTTCGCGCTGGGATGTTATTGAAGCGGGCCTCAAGTGCTGCCAGGGCAAGTGCGTCGTGAACTCGATCAGCCTCAAGGAGGGTGAGGCTGAATTCCTGCGCGTCGCGCACCGCGCCCGCCGGTACGGGGCCGCGCTCGTGGTGATGGCCTTCGATGAAGATGGCCAAGCCGATTCCGTCGCCCGTAAGGTGGCGATCTGCCAGCGCGCCTATGCGCTATTGACGACCGTCGCCGAGGTGCCCGGCGACGACATCATCTTCGATCCGAACATCTTTGCCATCGGAACCGGGATCGAAGAGCACGCCCGCTACGCGATCGACTTCATCGAAGCGATCCGACAGATCAAGGCGACCTGTCCGAGCGCCAAGATCTCCGGAGGTATCTCGAACCTGAGCTTCAGCTTCCGGGGCAACGACCTCGTGCGCGAGGCCATGCACACGGCATTCCTGTACCACGCGATTGCCGCGGGCATGGACATGGGGATCGTCAATGCCGGACAGCTCGGGGTCTACGAGCAGCTCAACCCCACGCTGCGGGAACTTGCCGAAGACGTCATCTTCGACCGGCGCCCGGATTCCACCGAGCGCCTGCTGGAGTTCGCGAACACGGTCCAGGGAGAGACGGCGACGCGGGGACCGGATCTGACCTGGCGTGAGCAATCCGTCGAGGCACGCCTTGAGCACGCGCTGGTCAACGGGGTGGTGGACTTCATCGAGGCGGACACCGAAGAGGCTCGAATTGCCTATGGGCGACCGATCGCGGTCATCGAAGGCCCGCTCATGGCGGGGATGAGCACGGTGGGAGATCTCTTTGGCGCTGGCAAGATGTTCCTCCCACAGGTCGTCAAGAGCGCCCGCGTGATGAAGCGCGCCGTGGCCCACCTCGAGCCCTATATGGAGGCCGAGCGGGCTGCAGGCGGCGCAGTCCATCACCGCGGGCGCATCGTGCTCGCCACCGTCAAGGGTGACGTCCATGACATCGGCAAGAACATCGTGGGCGTCGTGCTCGGGTGCAACAACTACGAGGTGATCGACCTCGGGGTGATGGTGCCGGCGCAGAAGATCATCGACACCGCCATCGAACGTGAGGCCGACATGATCGGGCTCTCGGGCCTGATTACGCCCTCCCTGGAAGAGATGGCGGATATCGCGGCAGAGCTCAATCGTCGCGAACTCGCGGTGCCGCTGTTGATCGGCGGGGCCACGACCTCCAAGCAGCACACGGCCGTCAAGATCGCCCCGCGCTACGCCGGAGCGGTCATCCATGTGCTGGACGCATCGCGCGCCGTCGGCGTCGTCTCAGCGTTGCTGGATGAATTCGAGCGTGATCGCTACGTCGCCACCGTGCACACCGATCAAGAACGCTTGCGCGAGGTGCATGCCGGGAGATCTGAACGCATTCTGGTCCCGATCGAGGTGGCGCGGGAGCGCCGACCGGTCATCGACTGGAATCACACCACGCCGCCGGTGCCAGCGTTCACGGGGCTGCGCCACATAGATGTCGGCATCGATGAGCTCGTGCCGTTTGTCGATTGGACCTTCTTCTTCCACGCCTGGGAACTTCGCGGCAAGTATCCCGCGGTCTTGGATCACCCCGAATACGGGAGCGCGGCACGCGAACTGTTCGGGCACGCCACGGCGATGCTCGACCACCTGATTGCCGAGGGTCGTCTGCGCGCCCGCGGCGCCTACGGCTTCTGGCCCGCGGCTTCGCGCGGTGATGACATCGTCGTGTTCACGGACGATCACCGAAACCACGAGCTCGTGCGCTTTCCGATGCTGCGCCAGCAGCGGGAGAAGCCCGACAACAAGCCGCTGTACTGCCTCGCGGATTTCGTTGCGCCAGAGGCCACGCAGATCCCTGATTGGATCGGGGCCTTCGCCGTGACCGCCGGGCTGGGCGCCGAGGAGATCGCCGGGGAATTTGCCGCGGCCCACGACGACTATTCCTCGATCATGGTCAAGGCGATCGCCGACCGTCTGGCAGAGGCGTTTGCGGAGATGCTGCATGCGCGCGTGCGGCATGAATGGGGGTACGAATCCGACGGTGACATCTCACACGAGGACCTGATCGCCGAGCGATATCGCGGGATCCGTCCGGCCTTTGGTTACCCGGCCTGCCCGGACCACACCGCCAAGCACGAGCTGTTCCAACTTCTCGACGCCCCGGCCATCGGCATGTCGCTCTCGGAATCCTTGGCCATGCTCCCTGCGGCATCGGTAAGCGGAATTTATTTCGCGCACCCGGAGGCGCGCTACTTTGCCGTTGGGCCGATCGGCCCCGATCAGGTCGCCGACTACGCCGCGCGCCAGGGTCGCGACATCACCGAGGTCGAGCGGTGGCTCGCGTCAAACCTGTCCTACGACCCAGACCGCATCACGACCGCCTAGGACACATCGAGCTATCCCGCCCCGAACTGCTGCTTGGCAAACACCAAACGGGCCCGGTACGCACACTCACACAAGGCGCGCAGCTTTTCCTCGGCGAGTTCCACAGACAACGTCTCAAGGCCCGGGCTGGAGACAACCCACAACGCCGACGGTGGCGTGTCCTGGGTGGACTCAACAATCACGCGAGCAGCCACATTCGGATCTTCGACCTCTGGACTGGCGCCATCAACCACGACCACCATCGCCTCATCGGGGCTGAAGCGATAGATGCCGACCGGCAGGACGCGAACCGTCTCGATGATGCGTGCGCCCGCGGCGATCAACGCCTCGGGATCCTTAGGAGAGGTCGCCTTGACCGCGCGATACGGGGCCGCCGCGACCGCTGCCAAAAAGGTCTCCGGCGTGTCGATCACGGCACCAGAGCTGACCACGTCAACGCCGATCGAGACAAGTTTGCTCGCCCATTCCGGTGGGCCGGGGAGCCCGCCCAGAACGATCGTCGCCAGGACCGGGAGCTGGATGCCAAGTTGTTCGAGTTCGTGGCGGCGCATCGGCTGCCATGGTGACAGACCCGCGCAGTCAACCGTGCCAATCTGACTGGCGGAGGACCGGTTTTTTGACCCTTTCTCCGGCGCCCCCGGAGTGCACCGGGCGGAGACAGGGACGTTTCCGGACGAAAACGTCCCTGTCTCCGCCAATTCTGGCGGCATCATGGTTGCACGTCGTTTCCGCAATGGTGCAAACTGTCGTGTTCAGACATTTACCACGGAGGACGCATGGCAACTGAGGTGCGTGAACGCGCGGCCGCGCTGCTTGGGGCGAACGGTCTGGCCCCGACGGGAGCGGTGTGGTGGGACCTGTCGACCGAGGCCCTCTACGAGCACGCGATCAAGAATGGTTCGGGCCGTTTGGCGCATGGCGGCCCGCTGGTCGTCACCACCGGTGCACACACCGGCCGGGCACCCAAGGACAAGTTCATTGTCAAGGAGCCCGGCAGTGAGGGCCGGGTGGGCTGGGGCAGTGTCAACCAGCCGATCGACACCGGCGCTGCAGCCAAGCTGGGCGCGGACTTGCGCGCGCACCTCAACGCGCAACCGCAACTGTATGTCCTGAACGCCCGCGTCGGCGCGGACTCGGCGCACGGAATCATCTTGCGCCTGGTGACCGAGAGCGCGTGGCACGCCCTGTTCACCAAGAGCCTGTTCATCGACCTCACCGATGAAGAACGCGCCAACCTCTCGACACCGCAAGGTGTCATCCTCCACGCACCGAGCTTCACCGCGAACCCCGATGTGCACAAGACCCGCGTTGGCAACTTTGTGGTCATGAACCTGTCTGACGGCGAGGTCCTCATCGGGGGAACCCAGTATGCCGGCGAGATCAAGAAGTCGGCCTTCACGCTCATGAACGACCGCCTGCCCCTCGAGGGCGTGCTGCCGATGCATTGCTCGGCCAACGTCGGCCCGGACGGTGACGTCGCCGTGTTCTTCGGCCTATCGGGTACCGGCAAGACCACGCTGTCAACCGACTCCACCCGTCCGCTGATCGGCGACGACGAGCACGGCTGGTCGGACGAGGGTGTCTTCAACTTCGAGGGCGGCTGCTACGCCAAGGTCATCGGGCTGTCCGCGCAGGCCGAGCCCGAGATCTACGCCACCACGCAGATGTTCGGCACGGTGCTCGAGAACGTCGTCATGGACGATCACACCCGCATCCTCGACCTCGACGATGACTCCCTGACCGAGAACACCCGCGGCGCATACCCGCTGGAATCCGTCCCGAACTCGGTGCCCGAGAAGCGCGCCGGCCAGCCCACCAACATAGTGATGCTGACCTGTGACGCGTTCGGAGTGCTCCCGCCCATCGCCAAGCTCTCACCCGAGCAGGCCATGCAGATGTTCCTGGCGGGCTACACCGCGAAGGTCGCCGGCACGGAAATCGGCGTGACCGAGCCACAAGCCACCTTCAGCTCGTGCTTTGGCGCACCGTTCCTCCCGCAGCCGCCGAAGGTCTACGCCGCGCTCCTCAAGGATCGCATCGAGCGGTATGGCGTCGACGTCTGGCTCATCAACACGGGCTGGACCGGTGGGGGCGCGGGCGTTGGCAAGCGGATGCCGATCCGCGCAACCCGCACGATCGTGCGGGCCGCGCTGTCGGGCGGACTCGCCACCGCAGAGACCCGCATCGACCCGATCTTCGGCTTCGCGGTTCCGGTCGCGATTGCCGGGGTCGAACCGTCACTGCTCGACCCGAAGAGCACGTGGCCCGACGCGGCATTGTACGACGAGACAGCCAAGAATCTGGCCTCCGAGATCGCCGTGCACGCCACAAAGGCCGGCGCGTAACACGCACCCTGAGCAACCGAGTGCGCGCGCACTCGGTTGCTCCGCTGCTCATAGCGACGGCTCGGTCGGTGGGACCGTCGGCTCCCAGCGGGCACTGCGCCGCTCGCGAAACGCCGCCAGGCCCTCCCGAAACTGCGCTGAGGCAAACGCAGCCTCGCGCAATTGCTCGATTGCGTGCGTGGTCTCGCCGGACGGTGCGCCCTCAAGGAGTCTGATCGCCGCACGCATGCCCGCGACGGCAACCGGCGCCGCGGTGACAATGTCGCCGATCGCCTCACGTGCGGTTGCGAGCAGGTCCGCCGCCGGGACGACCTGGTCGACCAGGCCGATTTGCATCGCTCGGTCCGCGGTCAGGGGACGCCCCGTCAAGAACAGCTGCCGTGTCCGGGCAGGGCCCAGGATCGCCAGAAACCGAGCCAGCCCGTGCGGCGAGTAGACGACGCCCAAACGCGCCGCAGGCATGCCCAGCCATGCAGCGTCGCCCGCAATGCGCCAATCGCATGCAACGGCGAGTTCCAATGCCCCACCGAAGGCCGCCCCGTTGATCGCCGCAATGACTGGGCACGGGCAGGCGGCGATGGCCGCAGCCGCCTGACCTAAGCGCCGCTCGCCGCGGCGCAGGCGATCTGCCAATGCGGCGCCCGCCAGGTCGCCGAGATCGAGCCCGGAGGAAAAGTGCCGCTCACCCGAGCCGGTGAGCACGATCGCACGTACCTCGGGGCGGGGATGCTCCACAGCGCGCACGATTGCCGCGAGGATGTCATCGTCGACGGCATTGGCACGAGCGGGATTGTGGATCCGTAGCACGATCGCCTGCGCATCCTCGTCGATAAGCAACCCCGGGGCGGAAGCCAGCGGATGTGGTCGTTGCATCAGTCCTCGTTGTGGGCACGGCATCCGTCTGCACGTACTTCGGCGCGCGGCGGTCGCAATCTCAAGCTCACCGCCAGCTGCGAAGAACCCGCACCTGATGCCCTGTCGCGGCCCATCGTGGCCGAAGGACGCCGACTGGGGATGGGTGCGGCGACGACGGTCAACGCGGTTCGGGACGAGTTCCCGGCACCGCGCACCGATCGCGCGGCCGGTGGTATTGCTGATCGCTCGCCAATGTCCGACTCGCGTGCGGATCCGCCGAGTGGCCGGCCGTCAACGGTCCGCAGGCCTCGGTCACCCGCCAAGCGCGGCCTCGCCGAGGACCCGCTCGATGACCTCATCGAATGACAGACCCGCGGCCGCGGCCGCCTTGGGCAACAGGCTCGTGTCGGTCATCCCGGGAATCGGATTGATCTCCAGGACCCAGATCCGATCTTCGGCATCGATGATCATGTCGACGCGACCGAACCCCCGACATCCAACGGCTTCGTAACACGCGAGGGCCGTGCGAGCGACCTCGTCGGCGAGTTCCGGACCAAGGTGTGCAGGAGCAACCAACTCGGTCATGCCCGGCGTATAGCGGGCCTCGAAATCGTAGAACTCGCCGGCGAAGACGGCTTCGACCGCGGGCAGCGCCTCGGGATGCTCGGTCCCCAATACCGACACGGCGATCTCACGGCCGACCACGAAGCGCTCAAGGAGCACGTGGTCGTCGAAACTCAACGCGGTCATCAGCGCGCGCGGCACGTCGTTGGGTTCACGGGCGACCGTAATCCCCAACGCTGATCCCTGCTTCGCGGGCTTGACGACCAGTGGAAGACCCAAGCGCTCCTCGATCTCCGATAGAGCATCCGCCGCGCCCAACTCACGGAACGCGTCTTCACCAAACGCAAATGCTGGCGGGGTCGGAATCCCGGCGTTCGCGAAGATGGCTTTGGCGATGACCTTGTCCATCGAGCGCGCGCAAGCGTGGACGCCGGACCCGGTGTAGGGGATGCTGAGGATCTCGAGCAATTCCTGGACGGTGCCATCTTCGCCGCCCTTGCCGTGCATGGCCACAAACACCACATCGGGGCGCTTCGCGCGCAGGGTACGCACGAGCTTCGGATCCGCATCGACCGAGATCACCTCGTGACCGAGTCGCCGCAATGCCGCCTCGACATTCGCCCCGGAACGCAGGCTCACCTCGCGCTCCAGCGAGCGACCGCCCTTGAGCACCGCCACGCGCTGCGGCGTCGTCACTGGCCACCGCCGAGTGCACGCCGGAGGTCGACCATCGCCTCGATTGCGGCGCCGATGCGCCCAATGCCCTCGGTGATGACCTCCTCCGACGCCCCCGAGTAATTCAGTCGCATGCTGTTCTGTCCCTGACCATCAAGAAATGCTGCCTCTCCGGGCACGAATGCCACCTGATGTCGTTCAATCGCTCGAGCGAGCAGTTCACCGGTGTGGATGTAGTCGGGGAGTGTGGCCCAGACAAACAAGCCCCCGTCGGGCCGCGTCCAGGTGGCCTCAGCGGGAAAATGATGTTCCAACGCGGCCAGCATGGCATCACGGCGACCGCGGTAGATCGTGTTGAGCCGTGCCACGTGTTCCCGCCAGTCGCAGCGCCGCAGATACTCGATGATGAAGCGCTGGCTCATCGTCGAGCTGCACAGATCGATGGCCTGTTTGCCCAGATTCATCTTGCGCAGGATGGGGGCCGGTGCAGCCACCCAACCGATCCGCATCCCCGGAGCCAAGATCTTGGAGAACGTCGACAGGTAGATGACGCCACCAGCGCCACCGTCGAGTTCCCACAGGCTCGGCAGCGCCTCGCCCTCAAAGCGCACGGGCCCGTACGGGTTGTCTTCGACGATCAGGATGTCGCGTTCGGCCGCAAGGGCGACCAACCGTTCACGTCGCCCGCGCGACATCGTGACGCCGCCCGGATTATGAAAGTTGGGGATCGTGTAGATCAACTTCGGTCGCTGTCCTTGGGCGGCCAGACGATCGAGTTGTTCCTCCAAGAGATCGATCGACATCCCGTCAGGATCCAGGGGGATGTGGATCACCCGCGCCTGATAGGTAGTCAGTGTCGGTACCGCGCCGGGGTACGTCGGACCTTCGGCGATCACGATGTCACCGGGATCAATAAAGGTGCGAATCGCCAGCGCGATCGCCTGCTGGCCGCCCGCGGTGACAAGCACGCCGTCCGGCTGCGCGTGAGCGCCATCCTCGGCCATGATCCGACAGATCAGTTCCCGGAGTTCCAGCAGACCCTCGGTCGGGCCGTACTGCAGTGAGGAGGCCTTGTGACGGTCGGCGACCGCATGCCAAACATCAGCGAAGACCTCCGCGGGGAACGAGTCGGTGTCCGGGAAGCCGCCGGCGAGCGAGATGATGTCCGGTCGCTCGGAAAGCGACATCAGATCACGCATCGCCGAGGACTTGATGCCGGTCGCGCGCGCGGCAAACCGGTCCTCAAAGCGCGAAGGATCCCGCGGGACGGTGCGGTCGGCCGTAAATGCTCCCTTTGCGTCGTTCATTGTGGCCCCATTACTTCCTACAACCGTACGTGGTGTTCGGAGGTGTTCACAGGGGAAGCGACGAGCTGCCGTGTTGTGGTGCCTGATAACTTTGCACGACCATGGTCAGCGGCCAAGCCCCGGAGACTCTGGCGCGACCAACGAGCCAACGCCCGTACGCGCTGAGCATCTCCCGTATCCGAAATACCGATCGCTCCGCGTGGGTGCAACTCCTGAAGTTCTGCATCGTAGGAGCCTCGGGCTACGTCGTGAACTTGGTCGTGTTCTACCTGATGATGCACTCGCTCGGCACCGACTACATCATTGCGGCCGTTGGAGCATTTTTCGTCGCGTGGTTGAGTAATTTCGTCCTCAACCGGCAATGGACCTTCCCGCGACGCGGCAAGTCCCCCGTGCTGCAAGCGATCAAGTACCTGATCGTGAGCCTGATCGGGCTTGCGGTCAACCTTGCGATTCTGTGGGCCATCGTGCATGTGGGGAGCGACACGTTGGTGGCCCAAGCAATCGCGATCGTCCTGGTGACGCCGATCACCTTTATGTTGACCCGGAGTTGGGCGTTCCGCTAGCCATACGTGGGCGTCTGCGAGCGGCGGCAATTGCCGTGGTGCTGCTGGTTGGGATCGGCATGGGACACGCATCTGCGCTCGGCGCCATCCGTGCCAGCCAGTCGCCGACCACCATCCCGATGCCCAACGTCGGACCGGTCCTCCCGGGGCTCGCGCACCGGTCCCCCACCTCGTCGTCGAACAACCTACCGACGTTGTCGCTAACGACCGTGCTGCAACTCGCCAACAGCTCCGGTGCGGTCCGAAGCTGGATTCACGAGCACCCGGTCACGCGAACGACCCCCCAGTACGACCCCACCGCCCACCAGTGGACCGTCTGGTACGTCTCGAAAGACGCCAAGGGTGTCGAGACGACCCAGGCGCAGGTCTTCATCGATGACAACACCGCGGAAGTTCACGAAACGCGGACGGGACCCCAAGTTGCGTGGATGATGGCCCGCGGCGAGTGGGGCGCGTTCGGACGCCACATCAACGACCCGTGGATCTGGTCATCGCTCTGTGCGCTATTTTTCATCGCCCTTGTCGATGTCCGACGGCTCCTCAGTTGGCGGACGCTCGATCTGTTGGTGCTGCTCAGCTTTTCGATCTCGCTGATCTGGTTCAACGCGGGCGAGATCTATACCTCGGTCCCACTCAGCTATCCCCCGATGGTCTACCTCACCGTGCGGCTGGTGGTCATCGGCACGCGGCGCACGCGCGCGCGACGGGCCCGGGCAGCGACCGAAGAGCCCCCCGACCCCAGGGCCGTTCATCGAGCAGTCTTTCGGGGTTGGGCTCCCACCTGGTTGCTCATCGCAATCCTGATGCTCACATTGGGCCTGCGCTACGGACTGAACGCCTTTGATTCGAACGTCATTGATGTGGGGTACGCCGGCGTCATCGGTGCGCACAAGATCGTCGCCGGAGTCACCCCCTATGGCACCTTTCCGGCGAGTTGCGGCCATTGCGATACCTATGGACCGCTGGCCTACATCGCTGACATTCCCTTCGAGGTCGCCGCGCGGTGGCACGGAACCTGGGACTCGCTGCCGGCCGCCCATGCTGCGGCGTCAGCGTTCGATGTGCTGTGTGTCCTCGGACTCCTGACGCTCGGATGGCGACTCGGAGGGATCCGTCTGGGGCTTGCCCTCGCCACCGCATGGGCGGCATTCCCGTTTACCGCCTACGCACTCGAGAGCAATACCAACGACGCCCTCGTGGCGGGCATGCTGATCTGGGGCTTGGTCCTCGCCGCACGACCCGTTGGGCGTGGGGTGATGCTCGGACTCGCGATCGCGGCCAAGTTCACGCCGGCGATTTTGATACTGCTCTGGTGGCGCCATCCGTTCCCGCGAGGACAACGCCGCGACGGATGGTTGTGGTTTGGGGCGGGCCTCATGCTCGCTGTGCTGCTGACCGGGTGGGTGATCCTGCTCGATGGCATCCGTGGGATCCGCGCGTTCTGGACACACACGATCGGCTATCAACTGGGTCGCCAGACACCGTTTTCGATCTGGGGTCAACACCCCGGACTGAGACCGGTGCAACTTGGATTGATCGCCCTCGTCGCAATCGCCGCGATTGCCCTGGTGCGCTGGCCGCGTGAGCGCGATCTGCTGAGCGTGGCAGCGTTTTCCGGTGCCCTCATGATCGGCCTTCAACTCACCCTGACATACTGGTTCTACTTGTATATCCCGTGGTTTTTGCCATTCGTGTTCATCGCGACCGTCCCCGACTGGCCACGTGCGCGCTCCGTCCGCCGCCCCACATCGTTGGAGCCCGTGCCTGCCGACACCACACAGGGTCCAGAAATGGCATCCACGTAGTGCGCCGAGGTCTGCCGATTGGGTTGGTGGCACTCGCGGTCGTGGCCTGGATCTGGCCGCTGCAACACCTCTCGAGGTGGACCCGACGCGACAATCTGGGCGATCTCGGCGTCTATGAGCGGTATGCCAGGGCCATCGTCCACGGTGCCATCCCATACCGCGATATCCACATCGAATACCCTCCCGGGGCGACCCTCCTCTTTTGGCTGGTCTGGGAAATCCCGGGCAACTTCCGCACCGTGCTGAGCGCCCTTATGCTGGTCTCCCTGTGTGTCTGCCTGGTCGGGGTCATCGCGACCGCACGGACGATCGGGCTGTCGCCGCTTCGCCAGGCGATCGCCGGCGGCGTCATCGCACTCTCGCCGCTGTTGCTGGGGCCAATCGTCGTCGAGCGTTTCGACATGGTCGTCGCGGCCATCGTCGCGTGGATGCTGTACGCCGCGGTCACCGAACGCTGGAAGCTGATGTGGGTGCTGCTGGCGGCGGGAATCCTGATCAAGCTGATCCCAATCGCCCTGCTGCCGTTGCTGGT
>JADGPH010000112.1 GCA_017882555.1 Thermoleophilia bacterium | reverse complement strand
GTGATCTGGAGGTGCCCGATTGAGGCGTCTGGTCGGGATCGCCGCCTGCGGGCCGAAGTGGGGGCCTCCGCGCCATAACCGGGAGCCCCCGGGGCACAGCAACCCCGACGAGCCAGGGGACGAGAGGGAGCCCTCTGGATTGGCCAGGGGAAGGCGCCGACGCTGATATCGGATTTCGAGCCATGGCTCTTGAGACGCCGCGCATGGTTTCGCGCTTCGGCATGCGGGCATCTGCGTCCGTTCATGGATGAGCCCTTGCCGCCAGCGCCTATCGATGTGGTCAAACCGCCCACATCTTGTGGCCGGCAACCTCACCCTCGGGGCGAGCGACACGATGGTGCGTGGCGGGGCGTCACGACCGAACGTTGCCGGTGCGAGCTATCTGACAATCAGTCTGTGTGCAGCGGCAGCCAGGTCACGACCACAACCACCGCGTGGCCGGGGCCTCATCGACGGCATCCTCGCAATCGTTACGGCCCGCGGGACGGGGTCCCTGCGGTCTCTCCGGGCGACGTCACCGAGGCCCGAAAGGGAAGCCGCCGCACCGCTCGCAGACGGCGTGCGATCCACTGGCGCCGGCTCCCCCGTGGGACTCCTGCCCGCCACGCGAGGGGGTTTCCCCACGGCACCCATGCGTGATCTACTGACTCGCACAATGCCCGGCCAGGACGCCACAGCTGCTGTTACGCCCGCCCGAACCGCATGGTCGAGGAACCTGGCCACGCCGCTGCGCGAGTTCATGCGCACGGAAGCCGGCGGCGCGGCGATCCTGGTGTCTGCCACCGTGCTTGCACTCGTCTGGGTCAACGTGGACGCGGGGTCCTATGAATCCGTCTGGCGGACGCACGTTGCCCTGCGCGTTGGCGGGTTCGGGGTGAACCTCAGTCTGCGGCAGGTCGTCAACGACGGCCTGATGACGCTGTTCTTTTTCGTCGTCGGCCTTGAGGCGCGCCGCGAGTTCGACATGGGCGAGCTTCGACAGCGACGCAGGATCGCGCTGCCGCTCTTGGCGGGCATCGGCGGGATGGCCGTGCCCGTCGCGATCTACCTCGCAATCAACGCCGGGCACGCTTCATCGCACGGGTGGGGTGCGGCGATGTCGACCGACACGGCGATTGCGTTGGGGCTGCTCGCGCTGCTCGGCCCGCGTATTCCGGGGCGACTGCGCTCGTTCATGCTCACCGTGGTGGTCATCGACGACATCGTCGCGCTGGTGGTGATTTCGACCGTCTACGCGAGCCACACGACGGTGGTTCCGCTGGTGTGGGCCGCCGCCCTGCTCGCGTGCATCCTGATCGTTCGCGCTGCGCGCATCCGTAACGGCCTCGTCTTTGGTGTCCTCGCCACGGCCCTTTGGGTCGCACTGCTCAAGTCGGGCACCGACCCAGTGGTGACCGGTCTCGTGATCGGCCTGCTCATCTCTGCCTATCCGCCGTCGCGGCCGGATTTGGAGCGCGCCAGCAGCCTGTTTCGACGGTTCCGCGAGCAGCCAACCCCGGAGCTTGCCCGTTCGGCGCGGGCCGGACTCGAGTCGGCGCTCTCGCCGAACGAGCGGCTGCAGCACCTGTATCACCCGTGGACGAGTTACGTGATCGTGCCGGTTTTCGCGCTGGCGAACGCGGGCATCGTGATCGACCGCAGTTCGCTCGCCAACGGCTTGGCATCGCGGATTACCCTTGGGATCGCGATCGGCTATGTCGTCGGCAAGCCGGTTGGCGTTCTCGGAGCCTCATGGCTCATCACACGTCTCAGCGGCGGTCGGGTGCGGCCCCCGGTTGGCTGGGCAACTGTTGCGGCGGGTGGCGCGGTCGCCGGCGTCGGCTTCACGGTGGCGCTGTTGGTCGCGACCCTCGCCTTTTCGGGCGCAGGTCTGGAGCAGGCAAAGCTCGGCGTCCTGTGTGCCGCGGTGTTGGCGTCGACGTTGACGTGGCTCGTTTTTCGCGCGACCTCAATGCTGCCCAGCCAGCTCCGTATCCGGGCGGTACTTGGGACTGCCGAAACAATCGTTGATCTGCAGGCCCCGGTGGACGAGGACCGCGACCATGTGCGGGGGCCGAGCAACGCCCCGGTCACGCTTATCGAGTATGGAGACTTTCAATGCCCCTATTGCGGGCAGGCGGAGTCGGTGATTCGGGAGCTGCTTGCGGACTTCGGTGAGCTCGAGTACATCTGGCGGCACCTGCCGCTCACCGACGTCCATCCGAGTGCCCAGATCGCGGCAGAAGCGGCCGAGGCGGCATCGGCGCAGGGTGCCTTCTGGGAGATGCACGCCCTTTTGCTCAGACATCAGGATGCGCTTCGTCCGCCCGATTTGCGGCGCTACGCGGAGCAGCTCGGGCTCGAGGGCGACCGCTTCAGCGACGAGCTGCGAACGCACGTCTACGCCGGCCGGATTGCCGAGGACGTTGACAGCGCCGACCTGAGCGGCGTCGCCGGAACACCGACATTCTTCATCAATGGCCGACGGCATCACGGCGCCTACGACATTGCAACCCTGGCGGCTGCGGTGCGCACGGCGCGCGCTCGCGCCGTGCTTGCGCGCTAGGCGTACGCATCTGGCCACGCCGGTCGTGAGGCCGCGGCGTCCGGCGTCAAGGGAGACATCCCCCGAGAGCAGGCGACCTCGATCGAGTGCGGATTCTACATCGGGTGCGGCACCCTTGACAGCGTCGTCGGGCAAGACGACCGTCGACCTACCGGATCCACATAGAGGGGGAGCCATGCCGCAGGCCCAAGTCGAAGGTCTCACAATCAATTACGATGTTCAGGGAGAGGGGGATCCGCTCTTGCTGATCCCGTACCTGGCAGCCGATCACGCCTGCTACGCGTTCCAGCTGCCCGACTACACCAAGCACTTCTCGTGCATCTCGCTTGACCTTCCAGGATCGGGCGAGAGCGACAAGCCTGCGGGTCCGTACTCCACCGAGCAGTATGCGGATCAGGTTGCCATGTTCCTTGGCGCGATCGGAGTCGAGTCCGCTCACGTGGCGGGCGTCTCGCTTGGTTCGGCGGTCGGCACGCAGCTTGCGGCCCGGCATCCGGCGCGGGTGCGCTCGCTGACGCTCAACAGTGCGTGGGACACGACCGATGCATTCCTGCGCGTCTGTCTTGAGAATTGGCGGGCACTGGCAGGGGCGCTTCCGAGCGTCGCCGACGCGGTCATCCTCGGCATCTTCCCGTGGTGCTTTACGCCCGAGATGTACGTTCAGCGGCCGGAGTTCGTGACGGCCCTCGAGGATTTCGTCCACGGCCGTCCGGCCCAACCTCTTGAGGCCTTCCTAGCCCAGTCGCAGGCCGTGCTCGACCATGACGGTGGCCCCGTGCTCAAGGATATCGTCGCACCGACACTCATCACCGTCGGGGCGCGCGACCAAGTGACCTCGATGCGCTTCGTGGGGCCGCTCGAGGAGGGGATCCCGAACACGGAGGTGGTGGTGTTCGAGAATCTCGCCCACGCGGGTTTGCACGAGGACCCCGACACGTTCAACCGGGCGACGCTGGAGTTTCTGCTGCGTCAGTCCGGCTCGGGGAGCTAACGGCTGACCCCGATGATGCGCGGGTGCACGTCCGACCCGGCTATCGGCGCCTCCACCGATAGCCGGGCTCCGCGGTCCGGCGGCGGAAAGGGCCGCGATGTGTCGTGCGTGTTCCGACCTTGCGCACATGCGGTCGGGCGGCAGTCGGGACGCGTGCTTCCCAGGTCGTCGGGCAGGCGCATCAAGATGAGCGGGTCGCTTTCCCTGCGGCAATCTCGACTGGTTCGCCTTTGACCGTGACGTATCTATCGTGCACGGAGTCGCATGACTATGGCTCCTTGTTGGGGCACCACGGGGCACCTCACGGTGCGATGCGCAGACAATGCGGCGATGTATTCGATCCGGCTCGTCGAGCCGGGCGCTGCCGAACTCATCGGTGGTGGAGATGGACCGTGGTGTGCACCATCCAAACCATGATGCGCGCGAATCACACGGTCTCTGACCGGCTCAAGGGATCGAGATCGTGGCACCGTTTCCACCGGCGAGAAGTGGAGTTGTTCTATTCTCCGGCGCGTTGCAGCGTTTCGCCGGTGGTGGCCGGGCCGGCGTACCCGCCACACCCTGTATCCGTCCTGCCTCCGGCTGAACGG
>JADGPH010000111.1 GCA_017882555.1 Thermoleophilia bacterium | reverse complement strand
GTCGCGCCTGCATATTCGGCGAAGATCGCCACGACCACCGAGTAGGTGATCGCGATCCGTAGGCCCGCAAAAAAGAAGGGCATCGCTGTCGGCAGGCGCGCGCTGCGAAAGACGCGCCATCGACCGGCGCCCATGGAGGTCAGGAGGCGCTCCACATCGGGGTCCGTGGCGAGGTAGCCCTCCAACAACGCCACGGTGATTGGGAAGAATGACAAGAACGCGACCAGCAGAATCTTCGGGGTGGTCCCCCAGCCGAACCAGATGATTACCAGGGGTGCGATCGCGACCAGCGGCAGGGTCTGGGACCCAATCAACAGCGGCATCAGGGCGTTCCGGAGAATGTGTGATGCGTCGATGACCATCGACAGCACCAACCCCACGACGGTCGCCAACAGGAAACCGAGTGTCGTTTCTTGAAGGGTTGGGATGGTGTTGGTCCACAGCGCGTCGCGCGCAGTCCAGCCGGCCCGTACGACGCGCAAGGGCGATGGCAGGACCTGGGGACTGATCCCGCTCTTGGACGCGTAGACCTGCCAGATTGCCACAGCGATCGCGATGATCGCGAGTGCCGGGAGCCATGCCAGACGCGACCGCGGTCGGCGGGCCCCGACCTTCTGCGAGGCGGCGGGCGGGATCACTTGGACCCCGATGGCAGATAGGCGTTGGTGAAGTACGTCGACCAGTCGGGTCGCGTAGTGATCCGGGTCCCGTTGGCATTCGTCAGGGCGCCCGCGTCAAACAGCAGGTTCCCGTACCCGGCCCATTCGGCGACGGTCTCCGGGCCGGCGTAGCCGGCGGCATCGAGGTAGTAGCCACGGGCCAACATCGCCGTGCTTTCGGTCACGAGTTTGGTTTGTGTCCCCAACCCCGTGGGGTCGGCGGCGATCAGAATCTTCGCTGCGGAATCGGGGTGGGCGGCGGCGTACTGGTAGCCCCGCTGGGTTGCGGCCAAGAAGCGCCGCGCGATATCGGGGTGCGCGCTCAAGTAGGCGCTGCTGGAGATCAGGAGCGTCGAGTAGTTGTCGGGCAGGCCGAGTTGCCCGAGGGCAAAGCCGGGCTTGAACGGCTTGCCCGCCAGCTGGCCCTGGATCGCTTCCCAGGTCATGTAGGAGAGCGTGAAGTCGGCCCGACCCGACCACACCGCGTCGTAGGCCGAGGTGTTGAGGTCGACGCTCGTGAATTTGCCGTTGCCACCCGCGCGCTTGATCACATACGCAAGGGTCGGCCCTTCATCGGGAGTGCCGAAGCCCGCGTACGTCTTGCCGTCGAGATCTTTTGGCGTACGGATCGTGGTGTTGTTCTTCCGGATGCCGATCTGCAAGGCATCGTGTTGCAGGATCGCGAACACCGATACGACATCCTCGCCGGCGGCGCGCGCGAACACCATTCCCGCTTGATACGAGATCCCGAAGTTGGCCTTCCCCGTGGCGACCAGCGTCTCGGGGGCTGTCGTTCCGTATGGGAGGATCTGGACGTTGATCCCCGCCTGGCGGTAATACCCGAGTGCGCTTGCGACATATATGCCGGAATGGTTCGTGTTGGGCACCCAGTCGAGCGCGACGCTCACGCTCGCGGTAGGACCGGTCGAGCCACTCCCGGACGAACTACATGCGGCCATTCCAAGCGCGAGGACGGCGAGCGTCAGGATTGCACCGCACAGCCGTCCGAGCGGCGTGGCGACAATCTGTCGCCAACGGTGTGGTGGGACAGATGACCTACTCATGTCTCGGTCGTTCGGTGTGACCGAGTCAAGCGGTCGATTGTGAGCGCGTTGTCGTCGGTCGCCGACTGTGCGACCTTGATGATCGTGACGACCTGATCGGCCCCGGACTCCAGGGTGGCTTGGTGGGCCGCGCGAATGAGTGGCCACAACACATCGGGCGCGCCTTCAATCGTCGTTCCCAGCGCGCCGACCTCGTACCGCAGTTCGCTGGCTGCGAGCCGCGCGATTGCCGCGTTGACGTGGTGGTAGCGGGCTCCAGCGGTTCCGGTCGGATCTGGCAATACCTGGATTTCGACGAGCACGGATCACCTTTCTGGTCGGCGATGCAGCACGTCCGCGATTTCCCGCACGCGGTACGCGCTCAACAAGCCATGAGGCCACGCGACCGGACCTGTCCCGCTTGTCCGAGTCGGTATGGGCACATGTGCAACACCACCATGTGCGTCTCCTATGTTGCCACGCGACTATCGATTTGTCGCGGAATCCGTGGTTGAAACCGCCCACGCGGCAGCCGGTCCGTGCATCATGGGATCCGAACGTCGGCGACGTACGAGGTGTGGTGAACGGCATCGATCCACCGCGGTGGGGTAGCGGGCTGCGCCAGGTGGATGGCGGGGCGCAGTCCCTGGTGTGGGAGATCGGTACCCCCGGGGCGGTGCGTGTGGTCAAGGTCGGCGACGTGGTGCGCCTGGCGCACGAGGCGCGCACGCTGGCCGAGTTGAGCGGTACCGGTCTGTGCCCGGCGCTTGTGGCGGTGGGCGACGGGGTTCTGGTGACTGACCGCCTTGCCGGTGATCCTCGGCCTCCGGAGACGTGGGCACTCGACGACGCCCGGGCGCTCGGTGCCCTGGTCGCGCGGACCCATGAGACCCGAACGACCCCGTGGCGCGGCCTGCCGGAGGATGCTGCACGCCAGGTGTCGGCCGCGGACTACCTTTCGGCGCGCATCGATCATGTCCAATCGCGACGCACCTCCGACATCGGCGAGCTGATTGATCGTGCGCTTGCGCACGCGCCGATCCCCGGGTCCGGCGATGCGGTCCGGCTGCATGGGGATCTGTGGAGCGGAAACGTCGTCTGGTGTTCTGAGGGCCCCCGGCTGGTGGATTGGGAGTACTCGCGTCAGGGCGAGCGTGCCGAGGAGCTCGCGTATCTCGCGGCGATGGACGACCTGACCAAGCCGGTGCTCGATGCCGTGTTCGACGGCTACGGAGCTGACCGCGATTTGCGCCAGTCCGTCGAACTTTGGCGGCCCCTGATGGCAATCTGGTCCGGACTGTGGTTCGCCGACCACGGCGACCTGGACCGGTGCGCGAAGCTACTCGCGCGCGCCGTTACTCAGATGACGTAGTCCATCCCGGACCACGGGGATTGCCGCGAACGGCTGGATCACCGCCGGGCCGCTGCGCCCGTTCGTACCGGTGTCCCCGCGGTTGGCCATGACAGGTGGATCACCAGGTCCAGTTGGTGACCGCTTTTTTTGAGATCTACCACCACATTGACGGGGTCGATCACCTCAATTGGGCCGTGCCATTCCTCGTATGACAGGTCGACGGACCCCGAGGCGAACTGATCGGCCAGATCCCGCAATTGAACGGCCACGAGCCCATGGGTTGCGGATTCGCGTACGTCGAAAATGTGATGTGCCAAGAAAGGCTCCTTGAATCCAAACGTCGGTGGCTTCTTGGATCGTACTCACGTCGGCGCGGATTCGGCGGCATCAAGGTCGACGGGCACTCGAAGATCGTGGTTTGCTCTGGCTGACCCAGCACGCGCCCCTTGAGGAGGCTGTTCGGCCATGGCCCAGGTCACCATCCCGTGGAGTCCGCGCCTGCAGGCATATAACCCGTCGGAGGACGCCGAGCGACCGTTGCGGCGGGGGCTGGCCTGGGATCTGCTCGTGCACACCGGGCTGCTCGAGGTCCCGGGTATTCAGGCGATTGACCCACCCACGGCGTCGATTCACGAGCTCGAGCGGGTGCATGCGTCGGCGTATATCCGTGCCGTGCAGCGGTATTCGGCCGACCCGAGACGGGCGATGGAGTGGGAGGCGGGGCAGTGGGGGTTTGTCCCCGGGATGGACACGGTCGCACGCGAAGGCATGCATCAGGCGGCGGCCGACGTCTGCGGGGCCGCGATTGCCGGAGCCCGAGCCGTGTGGAATGGCCCTGGGCGGGCGTTTTGTCCGGCACCCGCCGGGCTTCATCACGCGATGTCCAACCGTGCGTCGGGCTTCTGCATCTACAACGACTGCGCGCTGGCGGTGCGGGAGCTGCTCGATCTCGGCGCGAGGCGGGTGGCATATCTCGACCTCGATGCCCACCACGGCGACGGGGTCCAGTGGATCTTCTATTCGGACCCGCGCGTCCTGTCGGTATCGGTGCACGAGTTCGCCTACGGGTTCTTCCCGGGTACCGGAGGCCTTGGTGAGCAAGGGTCCGGTGCGGGGGAGGGCGCGACCCTCAACGTGCCGTTGCCGCCGTTTGCCGGCGATCTTCCGTACCGGGCGGCATTCACGGAGGTTCTCCTGCCGGCGGTCCGGGTCTTCCGACCCGACGTGCTCGTGGTACACCTCGGGTCCGACGTGCATCACGCTGACCCGCTGGCGCATCTCCAGGTCACGATTCCCGTACTCGAGCGGATCTACGCCGGGTTGGTGGCGCTCGCCGAGGAGGTCACCGATGGTCGCATTCTGGCGATCGCCGGTGGTGGGTACAACCCGATGACATTGGGGTGTCTGTGGGCACTCCAGTTGGGTGCGCTCGCGGGCATCGCGGTGCCCGACGTGTTGCCGGAGGTCTGGCGGGATGCCGCGCGTCTGGCGCTGGGCGCTGAACCCCCGGTGCGGGTGCGGGCTGAGACCCCGATCGCTGCAGATCCCGACCGGCGTGCGGTCGCCGATCAGGAGGGGTCGGAGCGCGTGATTGAGGCTGCCGCACTCATCCGCCGATAGACAACGCGCGCTCTGTGCTCGCTTTGTGGGCGCCGTCCGAGGCGCGCGGGCGATGCCGCCGTCCCCCCATGGGAATGGGGATCTCGGGATGTGCGGCGCAGGATCTCACCCGGTGAGCCCGAACACCACGATACGTAGCTTCGTTGCATGCGCGGTGCCGATCTGCCCCGGGGGTCGAGGTTACGACGTCGAATTACCGAGCGCCGGCATCCGTGGCGATCGGCGACGACCGGGTGGACCCTCGTGGTGAACGGAGCGTGTGGAGCGACGACCCCGCTTACTGGAGCACCGGCGACTGAGCACCGCTCGCATGCACCGCGGTCCGTGGGAATGTTCCCGGTGAATGCGGATTGCGTCCCGGCCCGCGAGCGCGCGCTAGACGGGGCGTGGCAACGCCGCGAACCCCATGGCGATTTGGTCTGACGAGACGTCTCAAAGGTCTTTCAAGGAGCAGAACATGTCAAGGCAACCCACATTCGGGACAACCAAGTCGGGTCAGCCGGTCCACGCCAATTCGCGTGACCACCTGGCCGATGTCCTGAAGTTCAGTCCACGGGCCATTCGGCAGGCCGTCGGTGAGGTGACAGGGTTCAACGCGAAATTTGCCGTCATTATCACCTCGGGCGTTGGCACGATGGCGTGCGCGTACCTGTTCGGGCTGATTGCGCTCGCGAGCCTGCCGGTGATCCTCGTGGAGGCTGGAGCGGTGCCAAGCGCGTGGGTGCCGAGCTTCCTCCAGAAGCCGGGGCTGATCCTGATCGTCTCGTGGATCGCGCAGACCTTCCTCCAATTGGTCCTGCTGTCGGTCATCATGGTCGGCCAGCGCGTGCAGTCTGCGGCATCAGATGCCCGCGCAGAAAAGTCCTTCCAAGACACCGAGATCATCATGGATCGCCTCGATGTCTCGACCAAAGGTGGGCTCTCCGACGTGCTTGAGGCCATTCACCACCTGGGCGCTCAACCGGGCACCGCGTTCGGGGGAGCGGGATCCGGCGCCTCGGTTCCCGAGCGCCCGACGCCCCCTCAGGGCTGATGCACGCGGGGTCCGAACCGCGTCAGGTCGCGCGAGGACGCGATAGCCTCATGGCGACCGAACATCCATCCCGTAGGAGCACACATGGCACTTGACGCCGGAACCCCAGCGCCGGACTTCACCCTGAACGACTCGGACGGGAGCCCCGTCACACTGTCGGAGCTGCGCGGCACGCCGATCTACCTAAACTTCTTTCCGGCCGCCTTCTCGGGTGGCTGCACCAAGTGGTTCACCGCGATTGCCACGGACTCGGGTCCGTATGCGGGCGCCCGGGTCGTCGGCGTGAGCGTCGACAACAAGGCGAGCCTCGCCGCATTCAAGCGTGAGCTCGGCGCCGATGACGTGACGTTCTTGGCGGACTTCCATCCGAAGGGCGAGGTGGCCCGGTTGTACGACGTCTATTTGGACCAGGTCGGTTTCGCGGGTCGCGCGACCTTTGTGATCGACGCCGAGGGCATCATTCGTGACGTGGACCAGGTCGCGCCGGCAGAGACTCTTGACGCCGATCGCCTGATCGCGTCGCTGTCTGCCTGCAAGATCTGATGCTCGTGATCGTCGGTCGATACCCGGAGCCGCCGGGGCAGATCGCCGATCACCCGGCCGGGGCCGG
>JADGPH010000110.1 GCA_017882555.1 Thermoleophilia bacterium | reverse complement strand
GGTGTCGTGGCGTTTCCCACCGAGACGGTCTACGGCCTGGGCGCGCACGCCGAGCGGCTCGACGCGGTCAGGCGTGTATTTGCGATCAAACGACGCCCCACCGACCATCCCCTGATCGTGCACGGCGCGGACGCGGGCGTCCTCGATCGCTATGCCCGCACCGTCAACCGGGACGTGCGCCGGCTTGCCGACGAACTCTGGCCAGGCCCGCTGACCCTTGTGGTCGCGCGCAGTCACTGGGTTCCTGACGTGGTCACCGGGGGTCGCGACACCGTTGGGCTGAGGGTCCCCGACCAGCCTCTGGCCCGTGAGATGCTCGCTGCGGTCGCTGCCGGGGTGGCCGCGCCATCAGCGAACGTCTTTGGACACACCAGCCCGACAACCGCCGCACATGTGTGGGCAGACCTCGGAGACCGGGTCGACATGATCCTCGACGGAGGCCCGTGTGCCATTGGGGTGGAATCGACGATCGTCGACCTCTCGGGCGACGAGCCGATGATCCTGCGTTCCGGGGGCATCTCACCCGAGACGATCGAGGCGCTTCTCGGGCGACCGGTGGCCCGCGTCGCCACGGGCCCAGCCCGAGCGCCGGGCATGCTTGACGCCCACTACGCCCCGAACGCGACGGTCCGCCTGACGACCCGGGACCAGTTGGAGACTGAACTTGCCCTCCAGCGCGCGCGCGGACAACGTGTGGCGGTCCTGTCCGCCGACAAGTGCGACGCACTCGATCCCCAGATGCTTGTCCTTCGCCCCTCAGGCGATCGCCCCGAGGACTTCGCCCACGATCTGTATCGACTACTGCGTGATGCCGACACCGCCGGTGCAGACGTGGTGGTGGTCGTGGCGCCGACGGGAGACGGCATCGCTGCCGCCGTCCGCGACCGCTTGGAACGCGCCGCGCGCGCCGGTCGGGTCGTCCCGATCGGCGCCCGTAAGGCCGAAACCGGGCCCGCATGAGCCGGTTTCGTTAGTTCGAGATCGACCCGCTTCCGGACCGATCGAGTCGTCGCAAGCACACTCTCGACATCGAGCGCGGTCATCCGCCTGGGCCTCTGTGGGGTCGGCATCACGATCGCCAGGCACGAAGTCGACCCTCCCCTGATGCCCCGCAGACACGCGAAGCGGCGTCGCAATCGACGACCGTGAGAACACGAGCCTCACGCGATCGCCTGCACCCCGGCACAGACCACCGCACCATTCCGATGTTGGCGCCCGAGACCATACGCTGCGAGACCCTGCCCATCGGGATACGCTGGCGCGTGACGCCACCCAGCGTCACCCTCCCCCGCCCCGGCTCCCAAGGAGCACCGTGACACCCTCCTTGCGTGTCCACCTGGTGGATGGCACATGGGAACTCTTCCGTCACCATTTCGGCATGCCCAGCGGCGTCCGCGCACGCGACAACGCCGCCGTTCGCGCGGTGGTGCGTTCCATGATCGGTCTCCTCGAGTCCGGGGTAACGCATCTCGGAGTCGCCACCGACCATGTGGTCGAGTCGTACCGCAACGCGCTCTGGCCGGGCTACAAGACTGGTGAGGGAATCGACCCGCATCTTGCTGCACAGTTCACACCGCTTGAGGACGCACTTACCGCTTGTGGAATCACGGTGTGGCCCATGGTCGAGTTTGAAGCCGATGACGCCCTTGCCAGCGCGGCCGCGATCGCTGCGTTGGACCCTCGCGTCGCCCAAGTGGTGGTGTGCTCCCCCGACAAGGACCTCGCCCAGTGCGTCCGCGGGACCCGAGTGGTCCAGTGGGACCGCCGTACCGATCAAATCCGTGACCAGGACGCCGTGCGTGCGCACTTCGGCGTCGGCCCCGCCCAGATCCCCGACTGGCTTGCGCTTGTCGGCGACAGCGCCGACGGCTTCCCGGGCCTGCCGGGCTGGGGCGCACGATCGGCGGCGGTGGTGCTCGACCACTTTGGCACGATCGACGCGATCCCGGACGACCCCGCGAAGTGGGCGGTCTCGATCCGGGGCGCGACGCGTCTCGCGCACGCGCTTGCCGAGCAGCGTGATCGGGCGCTGCTGTTTCGCACCCTCGCGCGCCTGCGTACCGATGTGCCGGTCCTAGCGGACGGAATTGACCAGCTGCGTTGGCGGGCGCCGCTCCCGACAGCTGACGCAGTCGCGGTGCGACTCGGGGCATCTGATCTCCCCCAGCGGCTCGCAGCGCTCGCCGCACGTGATTCGGTCTAGTTGGTAACCAACGTTTGGATGTCGGCCGCCAGTCCCGGGACAGAGATTGGGATCGCGCCTGCGTAGCTCGCGACCTCGCGACCGTTCTTGTCGACGAGCACGATCACGGCCGTATGGGTTGAGCGAATCGCGTTGACCGGTTGGGCAGCGATTCCCCAGGCATGCCAGATGGGTGCCAGCAGACTCCGCGGGCCGATGATGTAGCTCATGCGTCCGGTCAGATTGTGCACCGCCAGAAAGCGATTGACCTCCGAGCGCGTGTCACCGATCGGATCCACGGAGATCGCCACAACATCAATCTTGGCGGCCGCGGGACCCGCTTTATCGAGCGCAATCGCGATCTCGCCGGCGACAAGTGGACACGAAGTCGTGCAATGCGCATAGAGGAATGTGACGATCGCTGGCCGGCCCCCTTCGGGAACACTCACAAGATCACCGGCGGAATCACGACCGGCAGTGAGCGGTGCGGCAATCGGCGGACTGATCGGCACCGCGTTCAACGGCGGCACACCACCGCTCCCACTGATCCGAATCAGGATCACAATGGCGAGTGCCGACACGGCGGCCACGATGATGGCCGCCAACACCCAGACGCGACGATTCACGCGCGGATACTACGACAGACGCCGGTCCGACGAGAGCGCGGCACTCAACACCCCCCACGGTCCACCTCGTGTGCTCCCCGACGCCACCCTAGGGATCACCCACCACGTACCGCACGGAGGCCGCGCCCCAGCAGGCGGCCTTATCCGACCGGCCGCACGACCCGGTCGGCCACATGCTCGGATACTCGCGTTGCCGCAGGGATCACCTGCTCGGTGGGAACATCCACGTTCCCCCGCAGCGCCGAGACGATTGCGCCCAGGATCGAGAAGCCGAAGAGGATCCAGAGTGCCAGATGCATGCCGCTCATGAACGGCGCAAGGCGGGCTGCCGAGAGCCCCGTCGTCAGCCCCGAGAAGATCGAGAACAACAACATCGTCGGGACAACTGCCGTCACGATCATCAGCATTAGCGCGATCGAGATCACCGCACCCGTGTTCTGGAGCATGACCCGCGTCCCCGAGGCAATCCCGCGCCGCCACGGCGGCACCGCGGCCATCATCGCGCTCGTGTTGGGCGAGTTGAAGATTCCCGACCCGATTCCCACGATGGTGAGCCAGATCGCCGATTGCCAGAAGGGCGAGTCAACCTGGAGTGTGGTCATGCCCGCGAGTCCCGCCGCGGTGAGCAGCATTCCGAGGACCGCCGGAAAGCGCGATCCCTTTCGGTCGGCCCACGCACCTGCCAAGGGCGACGCCACGAGCATGCCGATGGCCAGCGGCGCCAATTCGAGCCCGGCCGTGATCGGGTCCTGACCCTGCGGGCCTTGGAAGTAGAACACGAACAAGAACATCAGTGCGAACCGGGCCAGCCCATTCAAGAAGGCGGCGGCGGCCGCGGCGGAATAGACCCGAATCCGAAACAGCGACAAGTCGAGCATCGGCGCTGCGACCTTCGACTCAACCCACACGAAGATGGGCAAGCACACGGCCCCTGCGCTCACGCCGATCACCACCATCGGCGCGCTCCACCCATCGAGGCCGGCGTCCGAGAGGCCCAGCACGAGGCCGGTTAAGCCCACCAACATCAGCAGATTGCCCGCCCAATCCAACTGCTGCTGCAGGTCCCGCCGCACCGTCTCGTGGAGGATCAGCCACGACCACACCGTGCCGATCACTCCCAACGGGACATTGAACCAGAAGATCCATGCCCAACCATAGGTCACCAGCCAGCCACCGAGCACGGGGCCGATGACAAGCCCAACCGCCGCGACCATGACGTTCGTGCCCATCGCAAGTCCGAGGCGCTCGCGCGGGAAGACGTCGGTCACAAGGGCCCCCGCGTTCGCAAACACGAGCGCCCCACCAACGCCCTGCACCACGCGCCAGACGATCAACTGGGTACCGGAGGTGGCGAAACCCGCACCCAATGAGGCGCAGGTGAAGATCGCCATACCCAGCACGTACAAGCGCTTGCGTCCGATCTGATCGGCGAGGCGACCCGCCGGCAAGAGCAGCACCGTACTCGCGACCATGTAGGCGAGAATCACCCACACCAGCGTCAACAGCGAGGTATGCAGCGCGCGCTCAAGGTTCGGCAATGCGATCAGCAGCGTGCCGCTATTGACCGTCGCCAGGAACATCCCGAGGCTCGTGACCGACAAGACCCACCAGCAGTAGCGGGGATCGTCGGGATGAACGCCGGGTCGGCGTCGGCGTGCAGGGATGACGGATCCGGGCGCGGAACTCATAATCGTTAGTGTACTACTGAGTTCGCGGCGCCATCCCGGCGAACGGTGCTACTCGCGCGCAGCTCGCAGGGTCGGGCCGCGCAAGGGTCCGACGTACGGTCGGCGCGCGATGATCACCGCCGCAGTAAGGCGATCGCGCTCGCGGGTCAGGTTGCTGACGGCGTTTCGCGTGTGCGTTGCCGTCGCCCCCGGCCGCGTTGCGCGACCCAGAATCTCGAGGCCGCGCCGCGGGCCGGCCTGGCGCATGACGTCGCGCAAACTCGGGATCTCGAGGACCGAATGGCTGACTCCGACGAACTCCAAGCCAGCGGAGGTAATGATCTCGCGCCACTCTGGCTCGGTCAGCGGAAAGATCCCGCCCTGTACCTCGGGGCTGAGTCGGTCGCGCACCGCGGCCGCCGGCTCAGTGGCCGATGCGTCCTCCGAGATGCACAGCTCATGCAAACCGAGCAGGCCGTTGGGTCGCAGGATGCGCGCGCTTTCGCGAAGCACAGCGAGCTTGCTTTCGTCCGGCATGCCCAGCAACAGCCCTTCAGCCACAACCACGGATGCGCTCGCGTCGGGGAGTCCGGTCACGTCCGGCGTGCCGATCTGAGCATGCGAGATCGGCCCGGGTACGGCCTTGCCAAGGCGCTCGGCGTCCGTCGTGTCGCTGCAGATACCGATCCAGGAATATAGGTTCCGACCCGTTGCCAGCAGCCCGGTCTCACCCGAGCCAGGTGCCAGGTCGACAACGCGGTCACCGGTGCGAAGCCGCACCCCGTCCAGTAGTCGCGCGGTCCCCGCCGCCCCTCCGGGACGCACCGTTCCGAGCCTGAGCCGCCGTCCCAGCGGCCAGCCTGCGGTGGTGACTTCGACATCGGGAGGACGCTCGCGCGAGCGTTTCCTGTTGGCGCGACTCATCGGGGTCCCTTTGTTGCCACAGTTGCCTGCCAGCCGCACGATACCGATGTGCGAAGGAGCGTCATCAGGTATTGCGCATGAGGACCGCGCGCCACCGGCCTCACGGCACGGGCGCTAGCGGGACGAGTGTTCCTCATCAGACTTAGCCCGCTCCACTGCAGCCTGGGCGTGCAGACGCCGGGCGCGCTCGGCCCGCGTCGCCCCGACGACGGCAAACGTCACCATCGCGCCCCAGAAGAACCCGTACCCAATCGCGCGCCCGACCGAAATATTTGGGACAAAAAGCAAAATATGGATCCATGAGATGCCGATGATGGCAATTGGAGCCACCACGGCGATCTGCATCACGATGCTGAGCTCCTCCCACCAGACCACGATCCGAGGACGACTATGCGGCGGGGAATCCACAGGCTCACAATAGCGACAGCCCGGCTCGGAAGCCGATAGCGTCTCGCGATGGCAACGGACTTGGAAACCTTTCGCAGCTGGGCAGGAGTACTCGCCGACCTCGACGGAACGATGTCGCTCCTGAACTGGGATCGCGACACAACCATGCCGCCATCCGGGGCAGGCACGCGCGCGCACCAGACGGCCACCCTCGCGACGCTCTATCACCGCGAGCTGACTCGACCCGAGATCAGCGGCGTCCTCGAGGCAATCGCCAACAGCGTCGCCATCGACGCTCAGACACGCCGACAAGCGATGCTGCTGGGTCACCGGCGTGCGCGAGCTGTCCGCCTGCCCGAACGGTTGGTGGGTGAGATCAGCCAAGCAGAATCCGAGAGCGTGGTCACCTGGAGGGAGGCCCGGGAACGCGGTGATTGGGCGGCCATGCGTGGTCCCCTGACGCGCCTGGTGGCGCTCAAACGGCGTGAAGCCGAAGCGATCAGCGACGATGGGCTGCGCTACGATGCGCTACTGGACGGGTTCGAGCCGGATGCGCGTGCGGCGGACCTCGCCCCGGTCTTCGTCGATCTCTCCGAGCGCCTGGCGCCACTGGTCGCACAGGGAACGAACCGACCGGCGATCGAACTTCCCGAGCGCTACTGGCCCCCGGACGCCCAGCTCCAACTGGCCCACGACCTCGCGCAAGTGGTCGGATTCAATCTCGCCGACGGATGCATTGGAGTCTCGGCTCACCCCTTCTCGAACTCCTCTGGACACGGGGACGTGCGCTTCAGCACGCGAATCGACGAGCGCAATCCGATCAGCAACATCCGGACCGTGCTCCACGAGGCCGGACACGCGATGTACGAGCAAGGCTTCTCGGCGGACTTCGCGCGCACCGCCCTACGCGATGCCCCATCACTCGGCGCGCACGAAGCCCAAGCACGTTTTTGGGAGAACCATGTGGGCGGGACGTTGGAGTTCTGGCGGGTCATCGAGCCCCGCCTGCATGAGCTCTTTCCCGACGCCATGCAGGGCCTCGGAGCCGAGGACTTCCACGCCGCGGCCAACACCGTCCGGCCGTCGCTCATCCGAGTCGAGGCCGACGAGGTCACCTACAACCTGCACATCATTCTGCGGTTCGAGCTCGAACTTGGTCTGATCGCCGGAACGATGGAGGTTGCCGACCTCCCGGAAATCTGGAACTCGCGCATGCACGAGCTGCTCGGCATTACCCCAACCTCGGTGATCACTGGGGTCATGCAAGATGTCCACTGGCCCGAGGGAATGTTTGGGTACTTCCCGACGTACACCCTCGGAAACCTCTACGCGGCGCAGCTTGCCGAGGCCGCCGACACAGCGCTTGGCGGTCTGCAGGCTGCGATTGGCCAGCATCGTTTCGGGGATATCGTCGCTTTCATGCGCGAGCGCATCCACCAACATGGCTCGCTCTACCCCACACCGGAACTCATGATGCGCGCGACCGGTCATCCCCTTTCTGCGGATCCGCTGATCGCCCATCTTGAACGCCGCGTGGTGTCCTCCATGGCCTCGGTGGCCCGGCAGTAACCCACGCGCGCCTTCTCCGGCGTGCGCCCCAATCGTTCGGTTGTTACGCCGACGTGCCGATATCACCGGTAATGCTTGGTGCACGTACATCGCTGATTGGAGGCGCGCTGATCGTCGGGCTGGTCTCGGCGATTGCGACCGCCGCGCCGCGGCCG
>JADGPH010000109.1 GCA_017882555.1 Thermoleophilia bacterium | reverse complement strand
TTGGCTGAGCAAGACGGCCGCAGGCTGGTGGATATGGCGCCGAGCCCGTTCACCGATGGCTGCCAGCGCGTGCGTCGGGCCCTCGGCCGAGAACCAGGCGCTCGACGACGGCCGCGGCCACAGTTTCAGGGTGACCTCGACGATGGCGCCCAGTGTCCCGTGGGCGCCGACGAGAAGGCGCGGGATGTCGTAGCCGGCAACCCCCTTGACGGTCTTGCCACCTGCACGGACGAGGCGTCCGTCACCGGTGGCAACGACGACCTGCAGGAGCGAGTCGCGGATGGCCCCGTAGCGCAGTCGGCGGTGACTGCTGGTGGCCCGGGACAGCACGCCTCCCACGGTCGCCCCGTCGATGTCTGGTGACTGGATCCAGGTCTGCCCGTGCTCGCCCAGGGCGCGTTGCAGGTCGCGGACCGAGATCCCGGCTTCGACGGTCACGACCAGATCCGCGGGCTCGTGGGCGATGATGCGGTCAAACTCGTGCGTGGAGATGACCTCGGTCGGTTCCCTGCTCACCCGGCCGCGTCGACCCCCGGTGCCGCCGCCGGCGATCCGGACGGGGCGGCGGGCCGCACTGGCGCGGCCAAGCGCGGCACACAGCGCGGCGCGGTGTGCCGGTGTGTCGGGCGCTAGATCCATGTGCCCTCGGGGAGTTCACCGTGTGGGAAGCTGAGCTCCCCGCATTTGCTGCCCGCGGGTAGCACCTTGCGTGGGTTCATTCGCCCCGTGGGATCGAAGGCCTCACGGCTCCGCGCCTGAGCGTCGAGGTCGGCGATACCGAACTGCAGAGGCATGAAGTCGCGCTTTTCCATGCCGATGCCGTGCTCACCCGAGAGCGTTCCGCCGACCGCCATGCAGATCTCGATGATCTCACGACCCGCCCGCAGCACCCGTGTGACCTGTGCGTCGTCGCGGCGGTCGAAGGAAATCAGCGGGTGCAGGTTGCCGTCGCCCGCGTGGAAGACGTTCATGATCACCAGGTCGTTGCGCGTGGCGATGTCCTCGATGGCCGCCAGCACCTCCACCAGCCGGGTGCGGGGCACCACGCAATCGTGCAGGTAGTAGTTCGGCGCGATGCGGGCGCACGCACCGAACGCGTTCTTGCGGGCCTTCCAAAACAATGCACGCTCGGCCTCGTCGACGGCGACACGGATGTGGCTCGCACCGGACTCCCGACAGATCTGCTCGACAACGCGGGTGTCGTTGGTCACTTGGGCGTCGGTCCCGTCGACTTCGACCAGCAACACGGCGGCGGCATCGACGGGCAGTCCGGCGTGGACGAACGCTTCCACCGCACGGGTCATGGTGCGGTCCATCATCTCCATTGCGGCCGGAATCACACCCTTGGCGATGATATCCCGGACCGCGGCCCCGGCTGCCACAAGCGAGGTGAAATCGACAAGCAGCGTGCGCACGACGGGCGGGTTGCGGGTCAGCTTCACGCACACCTTGGTAATGACCCCGAGGGTGCCCTCGCCGCCGACGATGAACCCCCGCAGGTCGTATCCGGCCGGGTCCGGCGCGGGCCCACCGATCGTCATGATCTCCCCGTCGGGGAGCACGATCTCCATTCCGAGAATATGTTGAGCGGTCACACCCGAGGCCAAGCAGTGCGGGCCGCCGGCGTTCGTGGCCACATTGCCGCCAATGGAACACGCCGCCTGGCTCGACGGATCGGGCGCGTAGTGCAATCCCAGGTGCGTCACCGCAGCGGTGAGATCGAGGTTGAGCACTCCCGGCTCGACCCACGCGCACGGCGTGTCGGGATCGACCGAGATGATTCGTCCCATGCGCGCCAGGGAAATGACGACCGATCCGTCCAGCGGAATCGCCGAGCCGGCAAGGCTCGTGCCCGATCCGCGCGGGACGATCGGCAGGTCGAACTCGGCGGCGAGCTTCACGCACGCGGCGACCTCGCCGGTCGTCTCGCACAGCACCGCCAGGCCACAGTCGCCTTGGTTCATCGAGCCGTCCTTGGCGTAGATCAGTCGTTCGAGCGACGTCGCGAGCACGCGGCCGGGACCGACGATTGCACGGAATCGGTCGATCGCGGAGGTGGAGATCACGGTGCCCATTGCGAGCGAGACTAGCGCTACCGCGGGAGCGCTGCCGCCGCGCAGAGCTCGCCGGCGCGAATCGCATCGATGACAGCCGAACCGCGCGCCAGGTGGAGCCCGTCGATGCTCTCGAGCACCCGCGCCGCCGCGTTGGTGGCGTCCAGCTGCCGCAGATCCGGGGAGGGATAGGCCGAGGCCAGGCGGATCACCTCGATCAAGCGCGCCTGATCGGACGTGTCCAACCACCCCAGGGGATCGACCAGACTCGCCGCGCATCGCGCCGCCAGATCGCGGTCGCTGCTGGTCCAAAGCGGGTCGTCGGACGTGGGTGCGCAGTAGCACTCCATGCCGAGCACCGTGCGGTCCTGCGGGCACATGGCGGCACTCCAATTGGACATCTCAAAGATGCGTGCGGCGGGGACCCGCGGGTCATCGATCTGTACCCAGGCCTCGTTGGTCAGGTGGGGCCGTGCGACCTCGAGGTAGACCAAGCAGACCGCCCGCATTCGAACCGGGGGCAGCTGCCCGGGTGCCGGGCCGGGGTTCAGCACGCGGGCGACAATGCCGGGTGGTGCGCTGACGACCAGCTGCGACGTGCCGATCGTCACCGGGCGTCCATCGATCGCGAGCCGGATGGCGCCGACCCGGCCGTCGGGGACCACGATCGCGGTGACCTCGGTCTCGGTGAGCACCTGGCCGCCGGCGCTGCGGATCGCCCGAGTCATCGCATCCATCAGTTGTCCGATCCCGCCCGCGGGGAACCAGAAGCCCTCGGGAGCCGCCTGTTCGTGCATGAGCCGCAGCGGGCGCACGCCCGGGATGCGATCGAGCGCAACCCCATCGATCTTCTCGAGATACGGGCGGAGCTCTGAGTCGGTAAAGGCGGGGCCGAACATCGCGTCCAAGACCGTGCGTGCCGAGTCGCGCGGACCCGGGCTCGGAGCGGCGGCGATCTGCGCGCCCAGTGGCGCGCCGCCCGGGCGCTGGTCGAGGTAGCGGCCAGGCCGGACCACACCTTCCCGCCAGGAGCTCACCGGACGCGGTACCCACACCAGGTCCTTCCCGAGCAACCCCGCGAGCCACGCGCGCCGTCGGGCGTCATGGACGAACGGGATGTGCCCGCCAAGGTCGTAGCGCAACCCACCGTGAGTGCGCGTCACGCAGAGCCCGCCGACCTG
>JADGPH010000108.1 GCA_017882555.1 Thermoleophilia bacterium | reverse complement strand
CACGCGCTTGCGCATGTCCATGTCGAGGTCGTGTCCAACTACGGCAGCTTCGGGCTCAGCGGCTCCCTGCCCGCCGCGCTGTCGACGATCTTCACCGGGATTCTCGTGGTGCTCGTCGTGGCGTGCGCGGTCTGGAGCGCATACCTATTGTCGCGTGCGCACCCGAGCCGGGACGTGCAGATCCTGGTCGCCGGCGCAGCATCGACCATGGTCGCGCTCACGGTCACGGGCAAAGTGCTCTCACCCCAGTACATGATCTGGCTGCTGCCGGTGACCGTGCTCGTTGCAGGCCGCCTTGGGCGTGCGGCACTCGCGACGATGGTCGCCGCAATGGTCATCACCCAGTGCTTTTTCCCATTGCACTATTGGCACCTCGTCGGTTTGGACAGCAACGACATCGCCTGGCTCGTCGTGCGGAATCTCACCCTGATCGGGCTACTGGTGCTCTGCTGGCCGCGTGCATCCCTCGGGGCAATCCCGCTCGCCGGCCGCATGATTGGCCGCAGGCACGCGACGGACGTCAACGGCCCGGCAACCGCCGTGCCGGCGCGGCATATCGTCGATTGATCGGTCCAATTCAGAGCTCACGGGCCCAGATCGACGCGTTGCCTGGGCTAATCTCACAATGAACATCGCCAACGAAACAACTCTGGAGGCAGGCGGATGGGGACACAGGGCGCTGCGGGAATCGATGCGATTGTCGAGGTTCTGGGTGATGACGCATCGCGACTGCTGGATCATCGTTGCACCACAATCCCGGCCAGTCGCCTGACCTCGCCCGGACCCGACTTTGTCGACCGTGTCCTGATCGATTCCGATCGCTCGATACCCGTGCTGCGGTCGATCCAGACCTTGTTTGGCACCGGTCGCCTGGCCAACACCGGTTATGTCTCGATCCTCCCCGTCGACCAGGGCATCGAACACTCCGGCGGGGCGTCGTTCGCCAAGAACCCCGACTACTTCGATCCGATCAAGATCATCGAACTCGCGATCGAGGGTGGTTGCAACGCCGTCGCCACGACGCTCGGCGCCCTTGGGCTCGGGGCCCGCAAGTACGCGCACCGGATCCCGTTCCTGCTCAAATTCAACCACAACGAGTTCTTGTCGTACCCCAACAGCTACGACCAGATCATCTTCGCGTCGGTCAAGCAGGCGCGCGAGATGGGATGCGTCGCACTTGGCGCAACGATCTACTTCGGCTCGCCCGAGAGCAAGCGCCAGATCCAAGAGGTCGCCACGGCGTTCGCCGCTGCGCACGACCACGGCATGGCGACCGTGTTGTGGTGCTACCTGCGCAACTCGGCATTCAACACCACCAAGTCCGGCGGTCCCGACTACCACGTCGCCGCCGATCTCACGGGTCAGGCCAACCACATCGGCGTAACCCTCGAGGCCGACTTCATCAAGCAGAAGCTCCCTGAAACCACGGCTCCCGGATTTGTGGACCTCAACTTCGGCAAGTCCGATCCGCGGATGTACAGCGAGCTGATGACCGACCACCCCATCGACATGACCCGTTACCAGATCGCCAACTGCTATATGGGCCGGATTCCACTGATCAACTCCGGTGGGGCGTCCGGCGACCACGACCTGCACGACGCCGTTGTCACCGCCGTGATCAACAAGCGTGCCGGTGGTACGGGCCTCATTTCAGGACGCAAGGCCTTTCAAAAGCCCATGCGCGACGGGGTTGCGCTGCTGAACGCCATCCAGGATGTCTACCTGTGCCCGGAGATTGATCTCGCCTAGACATCGTCGGGTGTCGCCCCGCAAGAGGTCGCCAAATGCACCGGCTGAGCCGACCGTCTGCAGGTGCGTCAACACCGCCCGTGTGTATCGCAACATCAATGGAATCGACTACGCTCCAGGTGCACGGATACTGAGCGTGCCATCGCAGGTTGCCGCTCAGGCGTGCGCCCCGTTCTCTCCGAATCGCCCCACTTGTCCGGACACCGCCTTCCGCTCAGTTTCGTGCGTTGCGATGCCGCGCAGCATGTCTGCGTGCCGGTGAGCGAACGCGTGGGGACTGCCGTGGTTGGTCGCCGTGTCGCAAACCCGCGCGAGGTCACCGGATGAGCCACCGCAGCGCCCCCTGCGCCCGGTGTGCGCCACGATCGTCGGTGCGCCGCCGCCTGGTGCCATTGGGACTCGTCGCTGCCGTGGCCTTCGGGGTTGCCCCGACGGGGTTGGCCACACCGAGAGCCCAGCGTGTCCAGATCACCTCTCCCGGGGGTATCGCGCGGCGCGGCGCGGTGGTACGCGTCACCGCCACGGACCCCGCCGGATGGTATTGCCGACTCCAGACCAGCAACGGCGTGGGCACGATGGCGATTACGCCCATCGTGCCCACGCCGGGAGGCGCCTTCACCTCTGGTTGGTTGGTCCCACGCAGGACCACGGTCCGCCGCTGGGCCCTCACGGTGGCCTGCGGCACCTCGGTTGCCAACGTCCGGCTGGGGCACGACGTTGTGGCCCATCAAGTTGGTGAGGTCCTGGCTCCGGTCCCGCCGTCCGCCGTGACCCCGGCGATCGTCGATATCACCTCACAGATCGGCTACCAGTCGGGCAACCTCGCCGCGGGGACCGGAGTGGTGATTGCCGCGTCGGGTCTGGTAATCACCAACAACCACGTCATCGCGGGGTCGACGTCGATCAACGCCTTCGACCTGGGCAATCACCACAACTACACCCGCGTCAAGGTGGTCGGCGTCGACCTCTCGCACGACCTGGCCGTCCTCCAACTCGTCGGCGCGCACGATCTGCGCCGCGCACCCTTCGGAGATTCGTCAAAGATGATTCGCGGCTGCGGGGTGAGCACCGTGGGGAACGTCGGCGGCACAGGCGGCGCACCGACCATCACCTCGGGCATCATTACCGCGCTCAATCAGAGCGTCGTCGCCGTGGACAGTTCCGCGCACGTCAACGAACACCTGTCCGGGCTGTTTCAGACCAACGCGCTCCTGCAGCCCGGTGATTCGGGCGGCCCGCTCGTTGACGCCCTGGGTGCTGTCGTCGGCATCAATACTGCTGCCGTAGTCACCTCAGCCCTGTCGGGCGCGGGAAACCAAGGCTTCGCGATCCCATTCAATCAAGTGCTGGCGACCGCGCGGGCGATCATCAGCGACCAGGCCGCGCCAGGCCTCGCGATCGGGCCGGACGCACACACGGCCTACCTCGGCATCCAAGTAGTCCAAGCCCTGTCGGGCAAGACCAACATCGGCGTGCGTGTCGTGCAGGTCGTACCGGGATCCCCTGCCGCTCGAGCGGGTCTGAAAGCCAACGACATCATCACGGCGATCGACCCCGACCCCGATGCGAAGCCATCGGGGTCCTCACGCAGGATCTCGACGCCAGGTCAACTGGCCACCATACTGAACGCCGTGCACCCTGGAGCGTCGATTGTGCTCGTGTGGACCCACAACTCGGTTCCGGTGGCACCTTCCGTGATCACCCTTGGGACGGGTGCCGCGCGCTGACTGCACTACCCACAAAGGTGGTGAGCGCGTGAGGGTTGCATCCGAGCCTCCATTCGTAGGGCTGTGAGTCGCCGGACGCCCACGCCTCGGTCGTGCCGCACGGGACCGGCAAAGCAGACGGCCTTCCACCGCAGCAAGGGCCGTCTGGGACCACACAAAGCCGGCAAACGTTTGGGTAATCGTCGACCGACCCGACGACCTCGTGGTGGTGCCGTTCACGCAACCCCTGGGCCTGCCCGTTGTGTGCACCGCACCATCCTTTGACAGCCGCGGAGGAGAAGTTCGGACCGGCGTGCGAACCCGCGCCGGACAACCGCTCCTGGTGGACGGTCACCGCACCTTCGAACAGGAGAGCCATCGCCACCCGACGGACGAATCTCCGGGTATATGGACCTTCGGTCACCGGCCGTTTGATCGAGCACCAGCGGCACGCCTGAATGATCGTCCACCGGACGACGGGGTCGGGTTGATTGCACCCCCGCATCTTCGCTCGGATCGCGGGCTAGGCTGCGTTTCAGATGCACGACCGGACCGTCAGATGACGCTCGACCTCATCGTTGCTGGCCGGCGTCACGGTGGTCATCCATGCGAGGCGCTCGTCGTGGTAGGGCTACGCCTGAGACTCTTCGGTCTCCCTGATCGCCGGTACGTTCACTACCTGGCTGGAGGTCCCGGCCGCCTCCTTACCCGAGCGCGCCCAGGCGACCATCCAACGCATCAGAACGTTGATGGACTCCCGCACCGATCAGGCGGTCGTCGTCGCGTTATTGGGAGTCGGCCTCTTTGTCGTGCGCACCAGCAACTATTACGTGGTCACCGAGATGATCTGGCCGCCAACCTTCGAACCCGTCGCAACATCGGCGGCGGCGATGTCGGACCCAGACGCTCGCCACGGACCGGTTCGGGGACCATTCTCGTAGCCTGTAGAGCGTCGGGCCGCCGCATGGTGTCCTTCGTAGAGAACACGCCACCAATCTTCTGCGCTCGGTGCGAAATGGGAAGGACAGCTTTCGTGGACGAGTCATTGGGGACCGCGGAGCCGCGCCAAGTCGGTCGCGGACAACCCATAGTCGCGGGTCGCGGACTCCGGTCATCCGCCGCCGATGTCGCGGCGGTCGCCCCGGCGCACGTCGGGAGCGACCTCCCGTCTGGCAACTCTAGGGAGACGGCCCAACCGTGGCCGATCTGTCCCGCTGCGCGAACCGCGTCGACCGCCAACGCTGGGGCTCGCGGAGTTCTACCTGCATGACGATCACGGTCATCTTCGCCTTGGCCGCAGCGTTCTCCAACGCGGTCAACATCATGACCCAGCACTCGGCAAGCATCGGTGCCCCCAAGCGACAGAAAGGCTGGGAGCTCGCGGTGTACCTCTTGCACCAGCCCCGGTGGCTCCTCGGCTGGGTCGCCGCGGTGGGCGGCTTTGTCTTCCAGGCGGTCGCACTCCACTTCGGTCAGCTGTCAGTGGTCCAGCCGCTCCTCGTCACCGAGTTGGTATTTGCCCTCGTGTTGCGCCAAGTGTGGATCCGCCAGGACGTGGCACGCACAGCGTGGGGCTCCGCCCTCGTCATCTGCGTAGCGCTCCCCCTGTTCCTGACACTGGCGGAGCCGCACGGTGGCCACTCCACTGCGAACGGCGGGGAATGGTTGTCGGTGTTACTGGTGTTTGGCGGAATCATCGCGCTCCTGATCCTCCTCGGTCGGCAGGGCTCGCCGGTACGCCGAGCGGCGCTGCTGGCGATCGCCGCCTCGCTCACGTGGGCGCTCGCGGCGACATTCACGAAAGCGACAACCGACACGCTTGCCACCTTCGGAGTTGGCCACATGTTTCTCCACTGGCCCGTCTATGCGCTCCTCGCCAGTGGCGTGGTGGGCATCGTGGTCCAGCAGGCCGCCCTCCACGTCGGTCCGTTGAGCGTGTCGCAACCCCTTGTCGTGGTCGTCGACCCCATCGCCAGTATCGTCCTGAGCGCCTGGCTGTTCGACGAACGCTTCACCCAGAGCCCAGCAAGGATCCTCATCGCGGTCATCGCCTTCGCCGTCATGGCGGCAGGCGTCACGATCATGTCGCGAACGACACCCCTCCATCTCGACTCAGCGCGACCCGTACGGCTGTGACACGAGCCAGAGGACTTGCTCGGGCATGTGGCGGGTACCCACAAACCATCGATCCAACACGGTCCCCGCGGGTGCCAACGTGGCCGAGTCACTGCCGTGGTATGCCCTGCGAGACGCCATCGAGGGCCCACGGCACCGACTGATGGTCGCGGGTTCGTGTTTCGCTCGCGTGCGGGCTCCGGTTCGGGAGGCGCAAGGCCCCCCGCAAGCAAGTCCAATGGACCGCTGAATGGTCCGAGAGCCCCATGGGGCGTCCCGGGCCGCCCTTGACCACCTCGGCGGCGGCGGGTGCGCGCGCGTCACGGACCCAAAGTGCCCCGCATTCGCGGGGCGTGGCGAGAACGCAAACCCCAGCCCCGAAACGGGGACACCGCGAGATTACGCCGACCGTGCAGGCCTGGAAGGATCGGCGTCCGTCGGGCGGACCCCAACGGCTGTGGTTCAGCTTGGTGCCGCAGATGAGGGTGAATGTGGATGCCGCTTGTCACAAGGGCGCGCGCGGGCGCACAGCGTTCGTCAGGCGTGTCCGTCGCGCGCCGAGGACCCGTCGACAACACGAGAGAAGTTATAGTCGAGGCCGGCGAACGATCACCGCGATCCGCTGCAGCATTCGTCCATGGACGAAAGAGCGAGACATCGATTGGCTGACGAGAGCGTGACAACCGATGCCCTGGCGTATCGCCTCACGGTCGCGGGCCTGAGTCTCGCGTTGCTGGCTTTCATCGTCGTGTCGGGTATTGCCGTGTCGGTCGGCGCCACGGTCCCAGACAAGTTCTGGCTTCTGGGGACCAGCATCGCCGGCGTGCTGACCGGTATCCTGCTGCCCTCGCCGACGATCCCTCCCAAACGGGCGGGTGATGCCGCCAAGGCCGCAGCGACGGCCGCAGCGCCGACTGTACAAGGCGCGGTGGCCAACCCGCCAACGGCAACAGCGAAGGGAGGTGCATGGGCCCAAACGAACCTCCGAGTGGTTGTTCTCGGAGCGATCTTCGCCGTGTGCGGCGTCGCGGGTCTCGTGCTCGAGAATACGGGAGCGCAGGGTGCGACTCAGCTGTTCGCAGTTGCCAGCGCCGCCGGGGCCACCGCTCTGGGGATTCTCGCGCCAAGCCCGAAGTCCGGGGCCGACGCCTAAGCCGCGGGCGGGCGGGCGGGCGGGCGAGGCCCGATGCGTGGATGCCACCCGATGGGCACTAGCACCCCGGCCGGCTCACCAGCGGCAGAGCCGCCGGCACGACGTGCACCTGCGCCACCAGCAAGCGATCGCGCGCATTCGTAGGGTGGCCTTCACCGCCCACGGCGTTACCCCGGGCACGGCGCTCGCGCGACCCCGCGCCCGCCGATGTCACCCTTTGAGGTGCGTCGCAAAGAACGCGCTAATGCGCCGCCGAGCATCCTGTGCAGACGCCTCGTCGTAGCTCGTTCCCGAGAGCTTCCCGAGAACGGCGAACAGCGGCGGCACCCGGTCTCCCGCTCCCTCATGGTCGTTGAGGAACCCGTGCCCGGCCGAGGGGTACTCCTTCACGTCATGCTCGACTCCGGCGGCTGTAAGCGCTCGCTCGAGACGGTCCGCCGCGCCCCGCATTCCCCGATCCTTCGCCCCGTAGCTTCCCACGATGGGGCAAGCTCGGCTCAGACGGCCTTTGGCGTAGGCATCCTTGGGAGCGATGCCGTAGTTGACGCTCGACACCGCGAAACCGCCTGACGGAGCGAGCAACAAGGCAAATCCGCCACCCATGCAGTCGCCGATCACTCCGATCGCACCCGTGCAGTCGCTCCGCGCCCCCAACCAGCCGCGCGCCGCCTCGATGTCGTCGAACGACCGTCCCTGGCGGGCGCGGACGTCGCGCATGGCCGCGACAACGCAGGCCACCAACGAGCGTCCAAAGAAGAGATCTGGCGCCACCGCGAGGTACCCTTCGCCGGCGAGCCAATCCACTTGGTTGCGCAGGTCCTGGGTCATCCCTGCTGCGTCATGGATGACGACGACTCCGGGCCACGGCCCTGCGCCTGCGGGCGTCGCGACGTACGCCGGCAGCTCGCCGTGCGTCGCGGGAATCCTCACCTCGCCCATCACGTCACCGTGCCATCCGGCGTCGCGCCCACACCTCGAAGCCGGCCCGACCCCATTCGCAGTGCGTGAATGTCGTATCCGTACCGCACTCTTGGCTCACCGTGTACACCCAGTGCTCTCGAGGACCCACACGAGAGAATACCCGCCACATCCAGACGGCGGCAACCGCACGGGCGGGCAGGGCGCCTGTATCTGGGTCGGGAGCGGGAGGGCCGTGGGTGGGTGGGCATTCTCGGGCGGACGCCCGGGGGTGGGCGCAGAGTCGTCGTCGCGCGCCGCAGGAAGGGCACCCGCACGAGGCGTGCGTGCGACGTAACCGCCCACACTCGGCCGAATCGGTCACCGTCACCAACCGCACATCCGCACTGTCGCACCGATCGTCGGACCGACGGTGCACGCCTCCCAAGTCTGTACGCACGTGCCTCGAGGCCCACGTGTCCCGCCGCCGAGCCGGAGATGTTCGCGGCGCCACCACGAGGGCGCGGTCAGGGTCGCCGCACCCTGCCGCCAAAGAACACCTGTGTCTCAACGAGCAGCTCGTGGTGCACTGTGGTGAACTCGGTGTTACGGTAGCGATCTCCGGTCGAGAGCCCGTACTCGTACAGGACGAAGACCGCGTCGTCGCCGATGGCGACGAGTTCCATGATCTCGAGCGACGTGAACCGCCACGCGGTCGGGAAACAGCGCTCGAGGAACGCCGCCTTATCGATGTGGTCATCCTGGGGGCTCGTAAACGAGAACTCCGCGGAAATCAGCTTCGCAGCGGAATCGTAGTCCTTGGCGATATACGCGGCGAACATCGCACGGACCACGTCCGTGTTTGACATGAGATGCTCCTGGTCGTCGGACCCGGGATCGGCATGGCCCCCCGTGTGTCAAGCGGCATCGCAAGGAACGAACAGATCCTATGACTGAACCCAAGGTATTCGTACTGGCCGACCATGCCTTGAACGAAGTCGTGGCCCAAATTCGGCCGGATCAATGGGAAATGGCCATGCCGTCTGGCTTCCAGCTGCGCGGCAGCGAGGGCGCGCCCACGCTGCGAGAGATCATCAACTACCACGCCTACGACGACGCATGGGTTCCTGACATGCTGGCAGGGTGGACGATGGACGAGGTCGGCCACGACAAAT
>JADGPH010000107.1 GCA_017882555.1 Thermoleophilia bacterium | reverse complement strand
TGCGTGCGCGGCTGGCGCCGGTCACCCTCTATCAAGGGCTGTGCGAGTGGGGGCGCCTCGACATGGTGGTCGAGAAATGTGCCGAACTCGGTGTCGCGAGGGTCGTGATCTTTGCCGGGAGCCGCTCGCGACGCGTCCCGGACCAGGGGGCCTGGCGCCGCCGTCGGGAGCGGTTCGTGCGGGTGGCCGAATCCGCGGCCCGTCAGTCGGGGCAGGGGCGGTTGCCCCAGATCGACGGCGTACTGCGCATCGAGGAGGTGCTGGAGGCGATCGTCGTTGGCCCCTCCGTGCTCCTGGATCCGACGGGGGAGGTGGCCCTGGCGCGCGGGCTCGAGGAGGCCGCGAGGTGGGATGAACTGGCGCTCGTCGTCGGGCCGGATTCGGGCTTTGCGGACGCGGAAGTTGCCGCGGCCCGCGCATCAGGGGTACAAGTGTGTCATCTCGGTGACACGACCCTCAGGGCCGAGACCGCGGCGATCGTTGGCATCAGCGTGGCGCTTGCCGCAACCGGCCACCTCGAGCGTCAGTCAAAAGCCGTATCGACCCATGGAGACCCTGGCGTATGAATGACTGCATCTTCTGTCGTATCGCTGAAGGAGAACTCCCTGCACAGATCGTGTTTCAGGACGATGACTTCGTGGCTTTTCGGGACATCGCGCCCAAGGCTCCGGTGCATCTGGTCGTGATTCCGCGACGCCATGTCGCCTCGTTTGCCGATGTCGCCGAGCTCAGCGCAGATGAGCGTGCGCGCATGGCGGTCTTTCTCGCCGAGGCTGCCGATCGGGCGGGTCTCACCTCGACGGGCTACCGCGTCGTCACGAATCACGGCGCCAACAGCCGGCAGTCGGTGTTTCATTTGCATTGGCACATCCTTGGAGGTGCTCTTTTGTCGGACTCGATGTAGGCGGCCAACATGTCTCAGCGCACGATTGAGGTGGCCGATTCGGTTGCCGTGGAGTTGGCGGGAGAGCAGGACCGTGTACTGCGCGAGCTCGAAGAACGCCTGGAGCTGACGATTTCACTCCGGGGCAATCGGATCGTGCTCAACGGTGACGAGGAGTGCGTCGAGGCAGCTGTCGGGGTCATCGACGAGGTCTCGGGCATGGTCGGACGTGGTCGCCCGGTTGATGCGAGCACCATTCAGGCACTCGCCAATGCGGCGGCGTCGCGCCAATCGATGGGAACGATGCTCGATGACGTGGTGTGGCGGCATCGTCAGCGCACCGTTACCGCGCGCACGCCCGGCCAACAGCGCTATGTCGATGCGATGCGAAACAACACGATCACGTTCGGGATCGGACCGGCCGGAACGGGAAAGACCTATCTGGCGGTCGCCTTGGCCGTTGCGGCCCTGACCCGGCGCGAGGTGGGGCGGATCATCCTGACCCGGCCGGCGGTCGAGGCGGGGGAGCGGCTGGGGTTTCTCCCTGGCGATCTGGCGGCAAAGGTTGACCCGTATCTGCGTCCACTGTTTGACGCTCTTCACGACATGCTGGACGCCGAGCGGGTCGAGGCCCTGGTGACGCGCGGGCAGATCGAGATTGCCCCGCTGGCGTTCATGCGCGGCCGAACCCTCAATGACAGTTTCATCATCCTCGACGAGGCTCAGAATACGACCCCTGAGCAGATGCGGATGTTCCTGACCCGCCTCGGGTTTGGCTCGAGGATGGTCGTGACCGGCGATGTTACCCAGGTCGACCTCCCTCGGGAGCGCGGCTCGGGATTGATTGGCGTCAAGCATGTCCTGGAGGGGACGCCCGACATCGCGTTTGTCACTCTGGATCGCGATGACGTTGTGCGTCATCGCTTGGTGCAGCGGATCGTGGACGCCTACGCCATCGCCGACGAAGCGCCCGAGTATCCGTGATCGAAATTGAAGCCCAGGCGCCGGCCGAGATCGCCGAACGCCTGACCGACGTGCTGCGGTTTGCCTGCGCCGAATTGGCGATTGGGCGGGCCACGCTGGGGCTCATGGTCATCGGCCCCGACGAGATGGCGCAGCTCAACGGCGAACATCGCGGCAGACCCGAGCCGACCGACGTGCTGTCGTTTCCGGTCGACGGCCCGGAGGTGGCCGGCGGGTGGCCGGAGGATGGTCCGGCACCGGAACTCGGGGACATCATCATCTGCCCAGATGCCGCGGACGAGTCACTCGAGACCCTCGCGGTGCATGGGTTGCTCCATCTGTTGGGGCACGACCATGAGGTCGACGAGGGCGAGATGCTCAGGGTGCAGGATGACCTGATGGACCGATACGCGGCCCGCGAGAACGCGTGAGCTCGTCTGGTCGGAACCGGTCACCGCGCGGGCTGACCGCGCGGTTGTTGCGGCGTCGCCGTGAGGGCGTGCTGCCCAAGCAAGGATCGTTGCGCTGGTCGTTCACCTGGGCCTTTGCCGGAATCGTCTACGCGATTCGCACCCAGCGCAACATGCAGCTGCATATCGCGGCCGTGGCGATCGTGCTCATCCTCGGGTTGGCGCTGAACCTCTCGCGGCTCGAGCTCGCTGTCGTCATTGGGGCGATTAGTCTGGTGCTGGTCGCCGAGCTGTTCAACACCGCGATCGAAGCTGCCATCGATGCCGTGATCACCGACTATCACCCGCTGGTAAAGATCGCCAAGGATGTGGCGGCCGGAGCGGTGCTGATTGGCTCAGTCAACGCGGTGGCGACCGCGTATCTGGTCTTCTACTCGCATATTTCGGATCCGCAGCACGAGCTCAACAGTAGCCTGCACGCCGCACCAACGCTCCTTGTCGCCGGTGCGCTGCTGTTGACGATCGTCGCCGTCCTGGCAATCAAGGCGTACACGGGCCACGGGAGCCCGCTGCGGGGTGGGCTTCCTTCCGGGCATGCCGCGGCCGCGTTTGCCGCGTGGACGGCGATTACGATCGTCGCGGACCCGTTTTCCCACGCGGGGCTCGTCTCGATGCTGGCGTTCTTGATGGCGCTCTTGGTCGCCCAATCCCGCGTGGAGGCGGGCATTCATTCGGCGATCGAGGTCGGCGCTGGTGCGATCCTCGGGACGGGGATGACGATCATCGTCTTCCAGGTGTTCGGATGAGCGGCTTTGTCGGCGCGCGCAGGTTGCGGCCCCCGGGGGGAACCCCGTTGATGCCGATCGCTGCCGTGTGGGTCGGCCGTCCGGAGAGTCGCCCATGTGGGGTCCGTCGGCAGGTACTGTCCGTGTGCGGCAGCCACGAGGGCACAGTCACGACCGCAGCACACACGATCACGACGTGGCCGGATCGTGGCCAACGGGTGCCGGAGGCGGTTGGGTGGACCCCATAGCCGAGGATCGCTCGGGACTGATCGCGCTCGCGGGGCGCCCGAACGTCGGCAAGTCGACGTGGGCCAACGCGC
>JADGPH010000106.1 GCA_017882555.1 Thermoleophilia bacterium | reverse complement strand
TCCACGGCTCGTCGGCGTATTTGAGAAATTGCGTGTCCGGGCTCTGTGTCGCGCGATCGCGCAGGATCTCCGCCAAGACCCACGTACTGGGGTCTTCTTTGGTGTACCAGTCACTCCAGTCGGCCATAGTCTCGCGTCCTAAATGCAGTCGTTGCTGACGATTTCGGGAACCGATTGAACCCCGACGTGCGTCACGGCACAGCCTGAAATCGTATCATTGCGCACGATCACCAGGACTCGAATTCGACCTTCAACCGGCAATCTCAATCAACATCAATGATTTGGCGCGTTCGCCCCGACGTTCCGGGCGCAACCGGGGCACGCTGATAACCTGCCGCCCGTGGAAGAGACTGGTGTAACCCGCCTCCAGCGGGTCCTCGATCGCGGTGAATTCGCGGTCACAAGCGAACTCGGGCCCCCCAAGCACGCAGGCACCGAGGAGTTCGCAGAGACCGCACGCGTGCTCGCACCCGTCGTCGATGCCGCGAACGTGACCGATAACCAGACCGCGCAATCGCGCATGTCCCCGCTCGCCGCAGGACGGATCGCGCTGGACAACGGCGTTGAGCCCGTCATCCAGATGACCGTCCGCGACCGCAACCGCCTCGCGCTCACCTCGGACCTGCTCGGTGCCTCGGCGCTTGGCCTGCACAACACGCTGGCGATGAGTGGGGACCCGATTCACATCGGCAACCACCCGACCGCGGCGCCAGTCAACGACATCGACACCCTCGCGCTGCTGCGCTTACAGAATGCGCTGCGCGCCGGACACTTCGCCAATGACGAAAACGAGCCGATTCGGGGAACGGCCCCGACGCTGTTCATCGGCGCGACCGCGAATCCCATGGCGCCCGACCCCGACATCGAGGTCTCCAAGCTGCGCGCCAAGATGGAGGCGGGGGCGGACTTCTTCCAGACCCAGCTGTGCTACCAGCCGGCTCTGGTCGCGGACTTCCTGGAGCGCCTCCGCGCCGCCGACCTTCCCGCCTGGCCGAGGTTGTTGATCGGCGTCGGACCCTTCAAACACCTGCGCATGGCGATCCACATGCGTGACAACGTCTGGGGCGTGGATGTCCCCGAGGTCCTGATCTCGCGGATGGAGTCTGCTTCCGACGAGGGCGAAGAAGGCATCCGTATCTGCGTCGAGGTCATTCAGGAACTCCGCGAGCTCGAGGGCGTCGCGGGGTGCCACGTGATGGCTGTGGCGTGGGAACGATCTGTTCCCGAAATTCTCGTCCGGGCTGGCTTGCGCACCAGCGAGGCGTAGCGCGCCGGCACGCGCGTTGACCCCCGATCATCCGCTAGGGGCGCTACCTATTCCCACCATGTGCGGCGCTCTTGCAGCGAGCCGATGGCAATGCGGTCCCAATACTGCGGTGCATCCTGAATCGAGCGGCCGGCGTTCTCGGGCGCTTCAACCCAGACCCGAAATGCGGCGTTAATGCGATCCCAAGCCAAGTCCAGCTCAGTGATCGTAAGGTCTTCGTACCTCTCGAATGCGGCCACCGCGATCGGGTCCCGCAACGGGGACCACGTCCGCAGCTGCGCAGATAGGGATTGCCGAATCACCGCGTCGATCCTAAGCCGGAGGGCCTGGTACGCGTCTCCGTAGTTTCACGGAGACGATCTTCTCACTAACCCCGACCGCATGATGCTCCGATCGCTCTAACGTGACTACCGAGTCGCACCCCATGGCCGTAAGCTGACCATGCCGTTCGCATGAGCGCGATACTACGGGTGATCTTCTGCGACCGGTGCACGTGTCGGCATCGCACTGCGGTCCTTCGTGGTCTCGGCGCGTCGGCATCGCCCGGACATCGGCGTCCGCCCGAGCGTCATCCTCGCAACGAACACGCCAAGGGAGGGTCGAAATGCCGGGTGAGGGGTTCTACATCGACCATGTCATCTATGGCGCCGTCGATATTGACGCCACCGCAGCGCGCTTCCGCCGCGACTTCGGACTCGGCTCGGTGCCGGGCGGAAACCACCTTGGGGGGACGACCAACCTGCTCGTCCCGCTCGCGCCTCCGACCTTCCTGGAGCTGATCGGCATCGGCGACACGTCGCTCGGCGACGGGGCATGGCTCTCCGAGACGCTCGCCGGCCGCGATCGAGTGCTGTGGTGGGTGCTCGGGGTCGACCACCTTGAGGAAACCGCCCGCCGCCGTGGCCTGCCGATCCAAACCGGCACGATGGAAATGTCCGACGGGGCGACGGCGAGCTTTCGGACCGCCGGTATGCCGCGCTACCCGCTCCCGTTTTTCGTCGCCTATAACGCGAACCCCGCGGAGCGGTTGAGGCTCTGGCAGGCCCGCTACCGGGCTGCCAACCACGATTGTGATCCGGGCTCGTTCACGTTTGCCGAAGTCGCAGAGACCTTGGGGTATATGGATGGCTGGCTTGGCGACCATGAGTTGCCCATACGCCATTCACCCACTCCCGGACGCGGAATCCGCAAATTCGGCATCGCGACACCCCGAGGCGAGATCGTCATCGAGTAGCTACCCGGCGGACTCCGCCTCGTGAGCAAGCGCACGCTCAAGCCCTTCAGCGACCAGCGCCAAGATCACTGGCACCCAGACCGCATCCTCAGCGGGATCCTCCGGGGGCTCGCCGTCGGCAAGCTGCTGCAGCGCGTCGGTCGCATCCGGAGCGTCCGCAACATCGAGCGCAACAAGCGCATCGCGGGCCCAGGCCCGCGTTTCGGGATCACCCGTGGCGCGCGCGAGCGCGTCGAGGGCCTCAGCGCTCTGGTCCTGATCCACATAGTCCGCGATCTCCGGAGCGAAGTCTTCGGGGTCGAGGTCGAGAAGCGCGACCACTGCGGCCCCCATTGCCCGAGCAGCCGCCACCGCACCGGCGGGACCGCCGTGACCGACCGCCCCCTCAACGGCGCGCAATTGGTCTTCGGCATGGCGCACCGCAGCGCCAAATTCCCGGGCCGCACGGACGGTGAGCGCCCGTGCAAGGGGATTCCCGTCGTCATCGCGGTGGGCCCACTCCAGGACCTGCCCAAGATCTTCCCGATCCTGGCCGTCGGCCCGCGAGAGATGCATGCGGATCGCAGAGGCGACGGGAGCTTGAAGGTGCCTCCAGAGCGCGGTCGTCGCGACGGTGATCTGCGTCTCCAGCTCGATCGGATTCACGTCGGGACGATCCAACAACGCCGCGAGCCGGGCGGTATCCTCGCCCAGCATTCCGCGCGGAAAGCCCAAGCCGGTTCGGCGCAGCACGCGCGCGATCACCTGCGCGGGACGGTCATCGCGCGCCGCGGTCATACGATCTCGTGCGAGATCGACCCAATCTGCTC
>JADGPH010000105.1 GCA_017882555.1 Thermoleophilia bacterium | reverse complement strand
TGAGGGCGATGACGGCGAGGTGTGTGTTGGCCGAGGGAATCCTCGGAATCACCGATGCGTCGAAGCACGACACACCCGACAGGCCAAGCACACCGCCGGAGGAATCGACGACCGCTGTCGGATCGCCGGGCCGGCCCATGCGCAGGGAGCCGACGACGTGATGGAAGGTCTCGACTGTCCGAAGCGCATGGTCGGGGTCGTCTTGATTTGGCCAGGGCCTCATAACATCGGCCAGCGGGTGGGCGCGGCTGATGGCCATGAGCGCCTCGCCCCCGGCGATGGCGAGCGCCCGATCCCCCTCATCTTCGAGCCAGCCCATCTTTAGCACCGGCTGCAGGCGCGGGTCACGACCCTGTAAGCGGATGGTACCGGTGCGCCCTCGGGAGTCCGCGACCTGCAGATTAATCTCGGTGAACCGATGCCCCGCGGTATCTTGTCCCACGTACGGCATGACCTGGAACAAGCGCGGCTCACCCCCGACATCGGCGTACGCGGTGAGCAATACCTGGATCCACGGGTGCGGCCACGCGGGTATGGGTGTGTCAATCCAAAACCGGTACGAGACCTTGGGGTGATCTTGCATCCCGTTCCCGACGCCGTTGAGCTCATGGATGACCGGAATCCCATGTGGTGTCAGGGCCGACGCAGGACCGACGCCGGAGCGCATCAGCAACGCCGGGCTCGAATAGGTGCCCAGGCAGACAAGGACGTGATCGGCCTCGACCGTCAGCTGGGAGCCCTCCTCGCTGATGGCCTGGACGGCGACCGCCGTCTGACGCTCGAATCGGATTCTGTCGCAGGTGATCCCCGTCAACAGTGTGAGGTTCGGCCGGGTGAGCGCCGGATCCAGGTAGTGGTCGGCGGGGGTTTGACGCCTCCCGTCCAGCATGTTGAACGGAGTTGGTCCGACCCCAACGGCACCGGGGGCGTTGTGGTCGTCGATCCATGGGTGGCCGGATCGCAGCGCGGCGTCGGCAAAACGCTCAAACAGCGGGTACCACTCCGCGCGCGGATAGCGATTGATCGGGATGGGCCCGTCGGCTCCGTGGAACTCGGCCTGACCGAACTGCAGGTCCCGTTCGATCGCCCGGAACCACGGCAGCCATGTGGACCACCCAAACCCGTCGACAAACTCATCCCATTCGTCGTAATGCTCCGGGAGTCCCCGCAGCGCGATCGTCGCGTTGGTGATCGAGGAGCCTCCGACAACGCGACCCCGGGGCACGTGGACCAGACGTGGTGAGGCCCCCGCTTGGGCGAACCAGTTCCAATCGTGCGAATCCTTGATGATGCGAAACGCGTGCGAGAGCTCGTTCGGCCAGGCACCGGGTGCGTAGTGGGGGCCGGCCTCCAGGAGCACGACCTCAATGCCCGGGTCTTCGGTCAGTCGGGCGGCGGCAACGCACCCGGCGGTGCCCGCGCCACAGATCACGACTCGCATACGCCGCCTCCGCCTCAGTCGTGGGTCTAACCGGCCGCCAAGCGGCCGCCGTCGACCACAAGCACTTGGCCGGTGATGAAACTGGCGGCATCGGTCATGAGAAAGACGATGGGCTCCGCCGCTTCGTGGCATTCCCCGACGCGTCCCAGCGGCGCTTTGGCGACCAGCCGTTGCGCGAGGGCGGGATTGGCATCGAGCAATCCCTCAACCATCTCACTGCGTATGGTTCCCGGTGCCACCGAGTTCACCAGCACTCCGTAGGGTCCGAGCTCCACCGCCAGCGTCCGTGTGAGCGCGTCCAGAGCGGCCTTGCTGGCGTTGTACGGACCGATATTGGGCAGCCCCGTCAATCCGGCGATCGAGCCGAGGTTCACGATGCGCCCGCCGCCTTCACCGACCATCACACGTCCCACCGCGCGCGCAAAAATCGCGGCACCCAAGAGGTTGACGCGCAGGACGTCCTCCCACTCGTGCAGCGGGGTGTCCATGGCCGGGTGGTAGTACGGGTTGATCCCCGCGTTGTTGACGAGGCCCCAGACCCGCGTGCCGAGTTCTTCGGCGGCATCGAGCGCGCGCTCGGCGGTCGCGGTGTCGGCGACGTCGCCATCGACGATCCGCACCTGGGTCGGCAGGTCGGCGGCGAGCGCTTCGAGGGCCGCCTTGGTCCTGGCGACCAAGACCAGGTTCGCCCCTTGGCGTGAGGCGGCCCGAGCGACGGCCGCTCCGATACCGCGCGATGCGCCGGTGACAATGATCGTGCGATTGTCGAGAAGGTACGGATTCTCCGACATGCGCGCAGTCTATCGTCCTGCTCGCGGTAAACTCCCCGAGTCAACTGCCGCCGAGTTTTCTTGCGAATTCCAGCCCAGGGGGGCAACACACGATGGCTCTCAGTTACGAGTTTACGGAGGAGCAAGAAGACCTCCGCCAGATGGTTCGCGAGTTTGCGAACGCGGAGATTCTTCCCCTCGTCGAAGAGGCCGAGCGAAACGAAAAGTTTCCCGTCGAGATCCTCCCGAAGTTGGGTGAGCTTGGTCTGTTGGGCATTGTCTTTCCGGAGGAGTACGGCGGCATCGGCGCCGACAAGATCACCGAATGCATATTTGTCGAAGAGATGGCCAAGGTGTGCGCCGGTATTACGGCGTCGGTGAACGCCCATGCAGACCTCGCCGCGTTCCCGATCTACAAGTTCGGCACCGAGGAGCAGCGGCAGGCCTATCTGCCCCGTGCCATCGCCGGTGAGATCATTGGTGCGTACGCCATCACCGAGCCCAACACCGGTTCGGACGCCGCAGGCCTCGCCACGCGGGCGGACAAGAAGAACGGTTCGTACGTCATCAACGGCCGCAAGAATTTCATCACCAACGGCACGCTGTGTGATTTCTGCTTGGTGGCTGCCTACACCGACAAGAGTAAGCGCGGCGAGGGCATCAGCGTGTTCATTGTTGACCGGGCCACGCCCGGCTTTGAGGTTACGCGCAAGCTGGAGAAGATGGGCCACCGCTCGTCAGATACCGCTGAGCTCGTGTTCGAGGACTGCGAAGTGCCCGCAGAGGCCCTGTTGGGCGGCAAAGAAGGGTCGTTCGGTGCCCTTATGGAGGCCTTGATCACCGGCCGCGTCTCGCACGGTGTCAAGTCCGCCGCAATCGCGCAGGCCGCGTTCGAAGCGGCTCTGAAGTACTCGACCGAACGCGAAGCGTTCGGTCGTTCTCTCTCGAAGTTCCAGGCCATTCGTTTCAAGCTCGCCGATATGGCGACGCGCATTGAGGCTGCCAAGAGCCTCGCCTACAAGGCCGCCTGGCTCTACTCCACCGGCAGGCCATGCGTCAAAGAGGCCTCGATGGCCAAGTTCTTCTCGGCCGAAGTCGCCGACTATGTCTGCCGTGAAGCGGTGCAGATCCACGGCGGCTATGGGTACATCGTCGAATACCCCGTGGAGCGGTACTACCGCGATGCGAAGCTCGCATCGATCACGGAGGGCACCAGCGAGATCCAGCAGCTGATCATCAGCAAGGAACTCGGGCTGTAGTCCCCACCGCCCGTGGGTCTCTGGTCGCGTGGTCGGGGCCTCGCGGACGACGGGGGTGTGTGTATCACGTCGGCCGCAGGCGTTGCCCAAGTCCTCGCTGGCCCCGCCTGGGCCCGGGCCCACGGCACGACGAGATCCCGACGGGCGCACAGTGCGCCCGTCGGGATCGACGCGAGTGCGATCAGCCCTCGGTTCCCCGACGCCGCACGAGCATGTTCCATGCTCCCTTTTGGACGACCTTGTCGTCTTGGTTCAGGACCTCGACCTCGTAGGTCACAAAGCCCTGAGACGCGTTCTTCGGGTGTTCGGACTTCTCGCCGATCGTCCGCTTGACGCGGATGGTGTCATCGAAGAAGACGGCCCCACGGAACTGCCAGTCCTTGAGACCCATGAACGCCGCAGTGGCGACTTTCGGTTCCATTTGCCCGACCTGAAGGCCCGTTGCGATCGATGCGACAAGCATGCCGTGGGCAACGCGCTGGCCAAAGACCGATTCCTCGGCCGCGACCTTGTCGGTGTGAAACCAGTTGAAGTCACCAGACAAACCGCAAAAGTTCACAACGTCAGTTTCGGTGATGGTGCGACCGGCGGAATATGCAACGTCCCCGGTCGCGAGGTCTTCCCACAACAGGCGAGTCTCAACCACGCTTCGGCTCCTTAGTTGGGTGAAAAATGGAGAGGGGTCTAGAGATTCTCGACCCCACGACGGATGCGATCCAGACCCTCTTCGAGCATGTCGTCCGGGCATGCGTAGGTCAGGCGGATGTGGCCTTCGCCACGGTCACCGAACGCGCTCCCGGCAACGACACCGACCTGGTAG
>JADGPH010000104.1 GCA_017882555.1 Thermoleophilia bacterium | reverse complement strand
AGAGCTGACGCGCGATGAGGTGCGGGTCGACGCCCGCGCTGATGCAGAGTCCGGCGATGCGGTGGGCTTCGAGCCCGGTGTTCGAATAGCAGAACCGTCCAGTGTCGGTCAGGATCCCCACATAGAGGGGTTCGGCGACGTCCTGTGTGATCGGCATGCCGGCGGCCTCAAGCACATGCACCACGACCTCGGCACTACTGGACGCGTCGGGATCAACGAGGTTCAGGTCACCGAACCGGGTGTTGTCGTGGTGATGATCGAGGTTGAAGACCTCCACCACTCCCTCGCGGGGGCTGTGATCGGTCCACAAACGCCCTTCGCTCGCGCAGTCCACCGCGATCAGGATCCGCTGTTCGTCGACCGGTGGTGGACCGGTCGCGACGATCTCACCCTTGGCGACCAGAAAGGCGAATTCGTCCGGCACGGGAGTGTGGTCCGGGTGGTGCATGACCACGTCGTGCCCCGCCGCACGCAGGGCCCGCGTCAGGCCAAGCATCGAACCGATTGCATCCCCGTCGGGGTTTCGGTGGGTCGCGATGGCGAGCCTCAAGGGCCCCCGTGTCAGCCGCCGCGCGATCTCCTCGGGTCCGACATCGCGGCCCGAGGGGTGGTCGGGAACATCGACGAGATGCGTGGTCATTGACGGGCGTCCCCCGGGGTTCCGTCGTCCGAGACCAGCTCGGGCGCGACTTGGTCGATGATCCGAGCGATCCTGCGGGCGTGATCCTGCTGGGTGTCATAGACAAACTCGAGATGCGGGGTGTTACGTGTGCGCATCGCGCGGCCCACTCGTGATTGCAGCAGCCCGCGTGCGGACTCCAGCGCGCGCAGGCTTGGTTCGCGCTGCGCCTTGGTCAGGGTGGTGAAGTAGACCGTCGCTGCTGCGAAGTCGGACGATGTGCGGACCTCGGTGATGGTCACGAAGCCCAAGCGTGGGTCCGAGAGATCTCGAATCAAGCTCTGTGCGAGCACATCCTTGATGAGTTCTCCTCCGCGGCGTTGTCGATTCCCCGGGGGAGTCAACGATGGCCTGCCAGGTATGGCGGTGTGCCTTCGACCGCACGGAGATCGCGCAGCTCATCGATCACCACGAATGCCACGTCGGTATGAAACGACCTGCTGACGGCCTCGAGTTGGTTGCCGAGCTGGCCGGGATCCGGCCCGACGAGGGCCACAGTGACTTGCGCTCGTTGCCAGAGGTCGTGGTAGTCGACCTCGGAGACCGCGCAACGATGGTGATCCCGTATCCGGGCAACGAGCCGGCGTAGTTCCCGGCGCTTGTCCTTAAGTGAGCTGCTCACCGGCAGGTGGAGATCTGCGCTGACAGTGCCGACGTAGCCTGCACCCATACGGCGTCGCGCCTTCCTACTCGGTCGGTTCCGCCGCCGACTGGGCGGTCCGGGCCACCTCGCGCAACTCAAACGCCTCAATGATGTCGCCATCTTTGACGTCGTTGTAGTCGTCGAGCAAGATGCCGCATTCAAAACCCTGTTGGACCTCGCGCGCATCTTCATTGAAGCGCCGCAACGACCCGATGCGACCCTCGTGTACGACGGTTCCGTCACGGAGCAGTCGTGCTTGAGAGCCTCGCCGAATCGTCCCGTCGAGGATGTAGCAGCCGGCGATCGTCCCCAGGCGGCTGGCCCGGAAAGTCGTACGCACCTCCGCTTGTCCGATGATGTCCTCGACGATATCGGGCTCGAGGAGACCGACCAGCGCGTCGCGGACATCTTCGATGGCACGGTAGATCACCCGATAGGTGCGGATGTCGACGCCTTCTCGATCCGACAGCAGCTTCGCCTCTGGCCGCGGACGGACGTTGAATCCGATGATGATCGCCTGAGATGCGGCGGCGAGGTTGACGTCGGATTCGGTGATGGCGCCGACGCCGGTATGGATGATGCGCAGGCGGACCTCGGTCTGCTCGACCTTCTCCAAAGCGTCGACCAAGGCACCCACCGAGCCCTGCACGTCACCCTTCACGATGATGTTGAGCTCCTTGAGCCCGCCTTCCTTGATGCGGGAGAACAGATCGTCCAGGGACACCGGTGCGCGGCGGTTGGCGAGCTCCTCTGCGCGGAGGCGCTGGCTGCGCTCACCGGCCATCTGGCGCGCGGTGCGCTCATTGTCGACGATCCGGAACTTGTCGCCGGCGTCGGGGACACCCGACAGGCCGAGCACCTCGGCGGGCATGGAGGGGGTCGCCACGACCATCGTCTCGCCGACGAAGTTGCTCATGGCGCGGACACGGCCATACTGCTCGCCGGCCAGAATCACATCACCCACCCGCAGCGTCCCGCGCTGCACGAGTAGCGTGCACACGGGTCCACGACCCGGATCCAAACGCGATTCGATGACGGTCCCCGAGGCTTGGGTGTTCGGGTTGGCTTTCGGTTCGGCGTCCGCATCGGCGACCAGCAGCACCGTCTCGAGCAGGTCGTCAAGACCTTCCCCGGTCAACGCCGAGACGTTGACGAACTCGTGATTGCCGCCCCAATCCGAGGGGATGACATCGCGGGTCGACAACTCCTGGCGCACCCGATCAGGATTCGCGTTTTCCTTATCGACCTTGTTGACCGCAACCACAAACGGCACCTCGGCAGCCCGTGCGTGGTCGATGGCTTCAATCGTCTGCGGCATGACTCCATCATCGGCGGCGACCACGATGATGGCGACGTCGGTGATCTTGGCGCCACGGCCCCGCATGGCGGTAAAGGCCTCGTGACCTGGCGTGTCCAGGAACGTGACGGTCCGCGCATTGCGGTGGACCTGGTAGGCCCCGATGTGCTGGGTAATCCCACCGGCCTCTCCCGCGGCGACTTCGGTCTTTCGAATCGCGTCCAAGAGCGAGGTCTTACCGTGGTCGACGTGACCCATCACCGTGACCACGGGAGCGCGCGGGACCAGGTCTTCGGGAGCGTCGTCGAAGGTGTCAGCACGCTCGTCTTCATCTTCGGCGTGAATGACGTGCACTACACGCCCAAGCTCTTCAGCGATGAGCTCGATGGCTTCATCGGACAACGACTGTGTGAGGGTCACCAGCTCACCGGCGACCATGAGCAACTTGATGATTTGTGCCGAGGACACTGCCAGTGCTTCGCCAAGGTCCTTGACGGTCGCGCCCGAGGGCACATCCACAGGGGTCAGATCCGGTGGTGCAGGGATGACCGGTGGACCTTCGCGCTCCGGTCCTCGTGGACCGCCTCGGCCCGGACCGCGACCTGTCGGGCCCTGTGCGCCACCACGACGATTTGCCTGCGCGTCGATGACCACGCGGCGCGGGCGTCCACGCCGGTTTCCGCCCCCGCCGGCACCGCCGGGCTGGCCATCGCCGCCGGCGCCGCCCTGTCGGGCTCCGCCTGGACCACGGCCCGGCGCGGCTGCGGCTCTGCCGCCTCCCCGAGTGTCGCTCGGGCGCGCGGCGCCGGATTGCTGACGGCCCTGCGTCGGGGCGGGGGCGGGGCGTCCGTTGCCAGCCCCACGGTCCTGGGATCCCGAACGCTCGGGAACACGATCGGGAGCGCGATTGGCCGACGGCACTGGTGGGGTTGTCGGAGCCGCAGCCGCGGGCGGCGCAACGCTCTGTGTTGGAGTCTCGGCCTCGACGGGCACGATCGCCTCGGGTGTCGGTGCGGGTGTCGGTGCGGGTGTCGGCTCGGCGGCCGGTATGACGGCGACCGGGACCTCGGCTTCGGCCTCCACGACCGGTGCGGCCGCCCTGGGCGCCGGTTCGGGCTCAGGTGCGGGAATCGCGGCGGTCGGTTCGGCGGTATTCGTGGGGGTCGGCGTTGCTTCGACGGTCTCGAGCGCCGCGGTCTCCGGTGCAGGCGCAGCTGCGGCGACCGGGGTCACAACGGGCTCGGGTGTCGGTAGTGGCGGTGTTGGCGGTGCCGCGGGTTGCGGCACTTCGACCGGCAGAGCGGGCGTCGGCTGCTCTGCAACCGGCTCGGTTTCCACACGCGGACGCGGACGGGGCCGTGGTCGGGTCGGGCGCGGCGTT
>JADGPH010000103.1 GCA_017882555.1 Thermoleophilia bacterium | reverse complement strand
CTGGCCCCGATCTACAGGCGATAGTCGCCGATTGGGCGCCTCGCCTGATCCGGCAAGAGCCGCTTGCCGGGGGCTCCGGCAGATATGGGCCGTGTAGGACTCGAACCTACGACCATGGGATTAAAAGTCCCCTGCTCTACCAGCTGAGCTAACGGCCCGTGCATGCAAGAGCTTAGAGACCGGCCGCGCTCGGCTCTACGGTCGGGGGAGATCTGTCAGGCACCCCCCTGACCTCCGCGAGGGTAGGGTGCGCATAGACACGACGCATGGGAGGCACGGATGCCGGTACTCGGTGAAGATGAGATCCGCGCGGGGATCGCTGGCCTTGCGGGATGGGCCCTGGTCGACGGCGCGATTTCCAAGAAGTTTGTCTTCGGGAACTTCCTGGAATCGGTGATGTTCGTGAATCGCATCACCGGTGCCGCGGAGGCCGCCAATCACCACCCCGACGTTGCCATCAGCTGGAACGTCGTCACTGTGACGTTGGTGACCCACAGCCAAGGCGGCGTGACCACGGCCGATGTCGCGATGGCCGCGCAGATTGAGGGTCTCGGCTGAGCGTCGGGCACACCGAGAGCGCCGGACCGGTCTACCGCGCAATACGGCCGTTGGCGTTCCGCATGGACCCCGAGCGGGCACATTTGCGGGCGATTACCGCCGCAGCGCGCGCGGCACCGCTTCTTGGCCTAGCTCGGTGGCGGGTGCGTGATGACCGTCTTTCGCAGCGAGTGTGGGGGATCCGATTCCCCAACCCGGTCGGCCTCGGGGCGGGGTACGACAAGTGGGGTCGTGGCATCGCGGCCTGGCAACGGCTGGGCTTTGGATTCGCCGAGATCGGCACGGTCACCGCGCAGCCCCAGGACGGCAACCCGACTCCGCGCGTCGTGCGCTTGCCAGCCGATCGGGCGCTGATCAACCGTATGGGCTTCAACAACGACGGGGCCGCCGCTACGGCGCAGCGTCTTGCCCAATGGGATCGACGGGGCGTGTTGCATCGGATTCCCGTGGGGGTCAACATCGGCAAGTCCAAGGTCACGCCGCTGGAGGATGCCAAGCGCGACTACGTGGCCAGTCTCGATCGCCTGTGGCCGTATGCCGACTACATCGCCGTCAACGTCTCATCGCCGAATACCCCTGGCCTGCGTGAACTCCAAGAGACAGTCGCCCTCGGCGGGATTCTGGAGGAGCTCGTCGATCTGAATCGCGTGAAGGCGAACCTCACGGGCTCCCGTCGCCGACCGATTCTGGTCAAGGTGGCACCCGATCTCAGCGACGGGCAATTTGACGCAGCTATCGATCTGGTCCAAGAGGTCGGCGTCCACGGAGTGATCGTGTGCAACACCACGCTGGCTCGCGATGGGTTGCGTTCGCCAACCGCGCTGGTCGATCAGGCGGGCGGTCTGTCCGGTGCGCCGCTGGCCGCGCGCAGCTTGGCGATGTTGCGCCGCGCCACCGCCCGGGCGCCGGGTCTGCAGATCATCAGCGTCGGTGGCATCTCCGATGCTGATGACGTCTGGGAGCGGCTTGCCGCGGGGGCGTCGTTGGTGCAAGTCTGGACCGCACTGGTCTACGGTGGCCCGGCATTGGTGGCACGCATCAATCGGGACCTGCTCGCCCGTATGGATGCCGAAGGGGTGCGTGATATCACGGAGCTGATCGGTAGCGGGGCGTAGGAGCGCTCGGGTGCAGTGGTGATCTCGTCACAGCGCGGGGCAGGAGTCGCATGATGGCTGGTGTCGCGCAGCAGCGCAGCAACACGCACAATCGCAGGGCTGGGGCCTCGTGAGGGGGGAGCCACGCCCTGACCGCCGTTCCCTGCGTGGCTTGCTGTTTCGCTTGGTGGCGGCGCTCGCGATCGTGTTGTTGCTGTTGATTGGCGTCGCGGCAGGGGGAACGATCCTGACCGCCAGCGACTACAGCAACGCGGGAGAGCAGGCGCTCTCGCGTCAGGGCGCCGCGAACCAATTGCTCATCGACATGCTCAATGCGGACACGGGGAGTCGCGGGTATGTCCTGACCGGCCGCGGTGACTACCTGGAGCCCTACGCCACGGCCGTCCACCGGTACCCGGGCGACCTGGCGCGCTTGCGCGCTCTGGTCCGTGGGAATGCGACCCTCGCCGCGAATGTTGAACGCGCCAACAACAGCGCACAGCTGTGGTTTGCCGACAACATCCAGCTGATCCAGTTGCGTCGCGCCGGGCGTGTACAAGCGGCGATCGCGCTGATCAATCAGGGCGTCGCCCAGCAGTGGCTCGGCGCCTTCCGCAGCGAATCGGCAACACTGGCGAACGACGTCGGGCTTACCAAGGAGCAGTCGTTCAACTCGGCCAAAGACGGACGGAACCTGACGTTGATCGCCGTGATCGTGGCGGCGCTGATTGCGTTTGCGGTCGTTGCCTTGACCGCGCGGCGTCTGTGGCGTCGGGTCGGCGGTCCAATCGGTCTGCTGGTACTCGGTGTGGGTCGCGTGGCGCGCGGTCGGCTGCTTGAGGCCGTGCCCGAGAGCGACGGTGCGGTCCGCGAACTCGGCGAGCTCGTCGACGGGTTCAACACCATGCAGCGCCAGGTCTTTCAGCAGCGCGATGCGGTTGCTGCGGCGGCGCGTCGGGAAGCCATGCAGCGCACCGAGCGGCGCCTGTGGGAAACCGTGCAGCAGGGCCTGTTGCCGACGCAGCTTCCCGGGTATCTCGGCTTCCGGTTGGTGGCGCGGTATCGCCCGGCCGAGCGCGCGCTGCTGGTCGGTGGTGACTTCTACGACGCCGAGGTGTTGGCCGACGGACGGCTCGCGATGATCGTGGGCGACATGGCGGGTCACGGGGCGGGCGCCGCCGCTCAGGCCGCCGGTCTGCGCTTTGGCTGGCGCACGATGACCGCGGTCGATCCCGATCCTGCGCGGGTGTTCTCGGCCCTGAACGCGCAGATGGCCCGCCCTGAGCTGCGCCTGGAGGGGCTTTTTGCCACGGTGATCTACGCGCTGGTCGACCAGGACGGCAACGGGATCTTCGCGTCGGCGGGCCACCCGCCGCCGCTGATGTTGGGCCGCGACGACTGCACGACACTTGTTCCCGTTGGCTCGGGGCCGTTGCTGGGCGCCATGGATTTCGCCGAGTGGCCGATCACGGCGTTCTCGCTCGCACCGGGTGAGACCTTGGTGCTCTACACCGATGGGCTGCTCGAGGCGGGCAGCACCGATGATCTGTTTGGCACCGACCGGGCGCAGGATGTCCTGTGCCAGGAGCGCGCCGCCGCGGTCGAGGCGCGGGTTGAGCGGCTGATTGAGGCGGCACGACGCCACGACGCGGGCTTGTTCCGCGATGACGTGGTGGTGATGGCCCTCGAGCGGAGCGCCGTGCCGCCACGCCTGGCGGTATCACACCGGGTCGGGACAGGCTCAGCTTGACCAACAGCGGTGGGGCGGACGCCCCTCAGGTGGCGCGAGCGCCGCCGCGGTGCGCCTACGCAGCGGCCTCGCTGCCGAGCAGCTTCTGCAGTTCTCCGCTTTGGAACAGCTCCGTGGTGATGTCGCAGCCGCCAATCAGTTCGCCGTCGACGAACACCTGGGGAATCGTGGGCCACTGCGACCACGCACCGAGTACTTCGCGGATGCGGGGATCAGTCAGGACATCGCGCGCGCCGTACTCAACCTTTACGTGGTTGAGGATCTGGACGACCTGATTCGAGAAGCCGCAGCGCGGCATCTCGGGCGTGCCCTTCATGAAGACAAACACGCGATTGTCGGAGACCTCGCGCCGAATCTGGTCGAGAATCTCTTCCTCAGTCATGGTGAGGGTGTCGCTCATGACGCCTCCGGTGCGCGGGTCTTCAGTGCAAGAGCATGAATGCTGCCGTCGTCGAGTCGCGACTGCACGGCGGCATATACCAAACGGTGTTGCTGGATGAGGCTCTTCTCGGTGAACTGGGGCGCGACGACCGAGGCGAACAGGTGGTCACCGCCACCTTGGTCGACGATCTGCACCTCCGCCCCGGGAAGAGCGGCCTCAATCAAGGTCGTGAGTTCACTCAAGTCAGCCATCGTGGCACCAAGGATAGCCCGACTGTCGTGCGTCGCGCCCGAGGGTCACGGCGCGAGGGCCGCGTGGAGGGATGCGGGACTCGTGATCGGCATGCCGCAGGTGAAGTTCTCGCACACGTACGCGGCCGGACCGTCGTCGACCAGGGAACGCTCGACCAGCAGCGGAACCGCGGCAATCGTGTCCGTGTCGGCGGGGTCCCCGCACGCGATTACTGCTGCGGGACCGCCCACGCTGCGGGCAACCCGAACCAGGTCGGTGGTGCGAGGATCGTCGGCGGCGCCGACGATCGCGATCTCCCGACGCCGCGTGGTGAGTTGGTGGGCGACACACAAGGCGGTGCCGAAGCCCCGTGGGAATCGGGTCAGCTCATCGTGCACGAGGCGGATCGCGCGATCGGCGCGGGTGATGAGCTCGGTCTGACCGGTGAGGCCCGCCAGACGCACCAACACCGATGCGGCCTGGGAGTTGCCCGCCGGGGTCGGGGGATCCTCCAGGTCACGCATGCGGACCAGCAGCTGCGGCGCGTCTGCCCCGGATGAGAAGAATCCATCGCCGCTGGTGTCGGCGAACAGTGCGATCATGTCGTCGGCGAGGGCGCGGGCTGCAGTGAGCCACCGCACGGTGAATGTGGCGGCGTAGAGCTGCAGCAGGCCGTGGATGAGGTTGGCGTAGTCATCGAGCTGGCCCAGATGGCGTGCGCTGCCGTCCTGGAGGGTGCGGTACAGGCGACCGTCCAAGATCATCTGGTCGAGGATGACCTCGGCCGCGCGCGCGGCGATCGCGACGTAGTCGGGACGCTCAAACGCCGCCCCGGCGTCCGCAAATGCGGCGATCGCAAGTCCGTTCCACGCGGCAATCAGTTTCTCGTCGCGCACCGGGGCCGAACGTTGCTGGCGCCTCGCGTAGAGGGTGGCCATGGCCTCAGCGAGCAGTGGCGCCGGGTCGGTGCCGAGCTCGCGTTCGAGCATGACGAGCGGGAGGGCGGCGAACAGGATCGAGCGGCCCTCGAAGTTGCCCCCGCTCGTGACTCCGAACCGCCGGATCACCGCCCGGGCCTGATCCGGTGGCAGGACCGCCGAGATCTCCTCGGGAGTCCAGACAAAGAACGCTCCTTCACCCCCTGGGCTGTCGGCGTCCTGTGCGGCGGCGAATCCGCCACCTGGCAGCTGCATTTCTCGGGTCAGGTAGTCGAGGGTCTGCTCGGCGATCTCACGCCAGCGCGGATCGTCGGTCACCGTGGCCGCACGCACGTACGCCCGAGCCAGCAGCGCGTTGTCGTACAGCATCTTCTCGAAGTGTGGGACCAGCCAGTGATCGTCGACCGAGTAGCGGTGGAACCCGCCACCGATCTGGTCGCGAATGCCCCCGTCGGCCATGCGCCGCAAGGTCAGCAGGGCCATCTCGCGGGTCGTCGGCGCCGGCTGGTGCTCGCCATCCCATGTCAATAGGAATTCCAATGCCGTGGACGGCGGGAACTTCGGCGCGCCCCCAAAGCCCCCGTGGGCGTGATCGAGGTGCTGGGCGAAATCGGCCGCCGCCGCGTCGAGCAGTGCCACCGACAGCTCATCGGGGGCCGCCTGACGCTCGGCCAGACGCCGCAGCTGCGCCGTGAGCTCGGTCGCTTGGGACTCGACGTCGTCGGCTCGGTCGCGGTAGACATCGGCCATCCAGAGACAGAGATCCCGAAAGCCGGGCAGGCTGCCGCGGTTGGTCGGTGGGAAGTAGGTCCCGGCGTAGAACGGCCTGCCGTCCGGCATGGCAAACACTGTCATCGGCCACCCGCCGTGCCGTGCGAGCACCAGCGTCGCCTGCATGTAGAGAGCATCGACGTCGGGTCGCTCTTCGCGGTCGACCTTCACGCATACGAAGTGGTCGTTCATCACCGCGGCGATCGCGGGATCCTCAAACGACTCGTGGGCCATGACATGGCACCAGTGGCACGAGGAGTACCCGATCGAGATCAGCAGGGGCCGGTCCTCGGCCGCGGCGCGCGCGAAGGCGTCGGGGCCCCAGGGGTACCAATCGACGGGGTTCTCGGCGTGCTGGCGCAGATAGAGGCTGGTCTCATCCGCGAGGCGATTCATGGTGGCGAGGATACCGACATGTCGGTGGCGCTACCCTGAGACCGTGCGTGATGATCTCGTGGCACAAGCAGGGCCGGCACCCGCGGCGGCGGTCAGCGCGCGGTGGCGGCAGGTTGCCCTGCTCGCGACGGCAGCGGCGTTGGGCGCTGATACCCGGGCACGCGCAGATCTGGCGGCGGCGCTGCATGCACTCGACTACCCGGATGCCGCGAGTCACGTCGCCTGCAGCGCCGACGGCGACCCGTGGGCCCGCTGGTGGTTGGCGCTCGCGGCCGGCCAGAGCCAGCCGGCGTCACGGATCGACGACGCGGCCGACGCGCTCGAGGCGGGTGAGGGTCCGGATGCGCGCGAGGTGGAGCGGCGCCTGGGCGATCTGCAGGACGAGCTGGGCGACATCGCATCTACGACCGGTCTCGGCCGATTCGGCTTGCTCGGCGTCAATCATGAGTCGCCACGGCGCGCCTTGCTGGTCGGGCGTTCGTCGGCGGCGTTCATCGTCGCGCCCGCATGGGACGCGGTGGAGCTGGTCCGGTTGGGGCCGTCGGATGGCCCGGCGGGGGGCAATCGCGCGCATCTGACCCTGGTTGAGGTGATCGAGCAGGTTCGCCGCGGTGAGCGCGGGGCAGATCGCGCGGTTCCGCCCGATGCGCCTGAGCCGTTCGACGTCGCGGTGTTTCTGGACGGGTTGCGCGAGGATCGCGGCGTGCGTGACCGGCGCCTGTTGCAGCTGGCCGACGAGGTGCGCGAAGAACGTGAGCAACTGGCCGAGGACCGCGCCAAGTTGCGCACCGAGAAGTCACAGGTCGCGGCGATCCTGCGTCAGGTTGCGGCGATTCGGGCCAAGGGCGTGGCCGGGGCGACTCCACTTCCGCAGACCCGCGTCGACGCTGCCGTCCTCCTGGAGGTGGCCCCCACCGCCACGCCGGCGGAGGTCGAACGCGCCTTCCGCGCGCAGATCGTGCGCTGTCATCCCGATCGTGTCGCCGATCTTCATCCGAATATCCGCGGGCAGGCCGAGGGCCTGACCGTGGCCCTGAATGCCGCGCGGGAGATCATGCTCGGCGGCGCGGGACGCCCTCGGCGCCGCCCGGCCTAGACGCCTCGCCCGACGACCAGGACCCTCAGTCCTCGTCGTCCCAGTCGGGCTCCCGCGCCAGCGAGGCGTAGGCATGCCACTCTCCGAGGATGCGCTGCGCCACTCGGGGTGTGATCTCCGGGAACGTCGACGTGATCAGATGCAGAGCGAGTTCCTTGCTCGAGGCGGCCGGTGGCTCACCGAGCTCCCGCAGCACCGCCCACACCTGCTGTTCGTCCAAGCCGGGGCGCTCGCCCAGGATGTACTCGGCGGCGTCGGCGAGGTCGAGTTCGTCGTCCATTGCTCCGAGAATAGGGACCGCGGACTCCGTGCGGCGCGCGTCGGGCGGCTCACGTCGCGCTCGAGGTGAGCTCGCCGCCGCCGATCGGCCCAAATTCCGTCGAATCCGCCCGGAGAGTTGGTGACGAAACATTCAAGCCCATCGCCGTCGGCGCCGATGGAGACAGCGATGCCTGAACTACGACTTGCTGAATCCCTGGCCCCTCCGGCGCGAGACTGCCTTGGCCGCGCGCTGGCGGCGCTTGATGCCCACACAACTGCGCCGCTGCGCGTCTGTGGTCATTTCTCAGACGGGTCCTGTGAAGTGTTCGAGCTGCAAGAGGAATTTGAGCTCGGTGCGCCCGGCAGGCGGTTCTTGATGTCCGTGTCCGTTTCGGGGCGCGACGCACTACTGATCCCGTTGAGCCCGACCACCATGGAGGAACAATGACCCCACCGAGCCGTACCGTGATTCCGCGTGGGGTCCCCACCGTGGACGATGTTCAGCAGCACTGCCACCGCGTGCGGTCGGCAGGATCTCCGAACGCGGTCGCCCGGCCGGCGCTGGTGACCCACTACCGGCGTCTGTGCGAGGCCCTGAGCGTGGAACCGCAGCAGACGCCGACCAATCTTGATCTGCAGCGCGCCTCGGCGGCGTTGCTGCGTGTCGCCGCGCTCGCCGAGCAGGCAGCCGCCCGGGCGCGGTACGTACCCGGCACCCGCCGGCCGGTCTGAGATCCGTTGAACGCCGTGTGACGCATTGGCGTCTGTCGTGGCGCGAGGCATGTGGTAGCCTGCCTCTCCGTTTCACGACCGAAAGGCTGGCACGTGCCTCCGGGACAGCGTCTCGCGATTACTCTTGCTTGCCAAGAGTGCAAGCGTCGGAACTACCAGACCAACAAGAGCCGTCGCAATACGCCCGATCGCATCGAGCTCAGCAAGTACTGTCGCTGGTGCGGACGTCATACTGCGCACAGGGAGACCCGTTAGTTCGTCACGCCGGTGGCGTGACGCTTCGTAGGGTCGTAGCTCAACTGGTAGAGCACCGGTCTCCAAAACCGGGGGTTGCGGGTTCGAGTCCCTCCGGCCCTGCTAAAGAAAACCCCCGTGTAAATGGGGGTTTTCCTGCGAGTGGGCCGAGATGGTGGTGGGCGGTTCGAGAGCGTGGGGACCGCCCGTGGATACCAAACCGGGAGCCGGGCACGATCGGCCAGGAACGACGTACTACACACGCGCGACTCCGTCGCCCCGGACGTGACAGGGATTCAGGGCGGTTGCCCCGACACCCCGCGACGTGCTCAACACCTAGGAAAACACGTGACGGGGTTCGAGTGCTCATAAGGCCGCAGATCCCGAGCGAGTCCGGCGACCCCCCGAGCCTTGCGCTCCGATATGCCCCCGTCGCGCGCAGGCTGCCGCCGAGCTGCGGCCGTTGCGCTGGCACGACCTGCGTCACACTTATGGATCGCTGCTTGCCGCTTCGGGAGTTGACCTGGTGACGATCCAGGCGGTGATGGGCCACAGCGCACTAGCCACCACCGGGCGCTACTTGCACGCACGTCCCGCGTCCGAGCAGGCGGCGGTGTTCACGCGTGTCTTCGAGCCCTCGTTGGCGGGCCCTGGCTCAGCGACGCGCACCGGTGCGCCGAAGTCGGCCAGAATCGGTAGACCACCAAACTCGTAATGAAGGGG
>JADGPH010000102.1 GCA_017882555.1 Thermoleophilia bacterium | reverse complement strand
CTTGTCACGAGCCCTTCGCGAACGCGGTTGGCAGGTCCCTGCCTACACGTTCCCCGCCGACCGCCAAGACCTCTCCGTACTGCGGATCGTGTGCCGCAACGGCTTCAGCCACGACCTCGCCGACCTGCTGCTGGCCGACCTCCGCGTTGCCGTCGACCAACTGAACGACGACAGCCGTACGGGCACTGCCACCGGTCCATCCGGCTTCCGCCACTGACCCTGAATCCCTTTCCGGAATGACTCTATTGGATCCAGACTCCGGAAGGAGCGGGGCACCTCAGCCTGCTGCGCAAGATTCTCGGCGGATATGAGCGTTGGCGCGGCTTTCACCGGTTCACCGGGGTGTTCGTCGCGTCCGGGTTCGTGCATGGTCTGTTGGACGCGACGACGTTCGGTTCGCTGGTGCTGCGCTGGTCTTACGTGGGTATCGCTGGCACGGGTCTGGGCTTCTACCTGTATCGCGAACTTCTCGCACGCCGATTCATGGCGCTGCACGACTATCAGGTCGAGCGGGTCGTACGGGTCGGGGACGGGCTGGTCGAGATTTCCCTGCGTCCACTCGGCCGCCGACTGGAGTTCGCCCCCGGCCAGTTCGCCATGGTCTTCCTGGAGGCTCGCGACGGCTGGCACCGACACCCGTTCACGATCGCGAGCTCGCCTGGCGAAGACCTTGTCCGGTTCACGGTGAAAGCGCTCGGCGACTGGACCGGCACGATCGGCGACCTTGTCGAACCCGGAATGCCCGCGGTGATCGGGGGACCGCACGGCCGGTTCACGCATCGTAAGGGGACACGGAATCAGGTGTGGGTGGCCGGTGGTGTCGGCGTGACGCCGTTCCTGTCCTGGCTGCGATCCCTCGACGAGCACCCTGTACTCGCTGAGGTGGACTTCTTCTACAGCTCTGCCGAGGAGCCGGTCCCCTATGCCGACGAGATCAACGCGATCGCTGCCCGACACCCGGAGGTCAGGGTCCACATCGTCCGCAGCGCCGTGGACGGCCGTCTCAGTGCGGCCACCGTTCTTGACCGCGTGTCCGCACGACCACAGGACCTGTCGGTGTTCCTCTGCGGCCCCGAGCCGCTCGTCGCCGCGATGGCCGACGGGCTACGCGCTGGAGGCGTCCCGCCCGCACGCTTCCACCGCGAGTACTTCGACTGGCGCTAACCCAGGGCGGGGGCCTTAGCCTAGGCGGCGGGTTGAGTGAGTGTCGGCCATTCATCCAGAGGACGACACTCCTGGTCGTTTCCCTTTCGAGGACGTGCGGCCTGGGAGGACTGGGAGTGTCCACTAGCGCAACGGGTGGTAGGCGCTGTTTGGGCTAGGTGCTGGTTCAGGTGGCGAGGGTGAGGCCACCGGTCCAGGGGAGGCCGCCGGAGGCGGCGAGCCCCATCTGGAGCAGGCCGAGGCCCTCGAGCTGGTGGGCTCGCGTGAGCGGGCCGGCGTCGACGCCGAGCGCACCGGATCGGGTGACCATGTCGATGACGGCAGTCTTGGCCTCTGCGTTGTCGCCGGCGATCAGGACCAGCGTCGGCCCGTTCCCGACGGTGCCGGTAGCGACGGTGCCGGCGAAGTTGGTGTTGAAGGCCTTGACGACGCGGGAGTTGGGCAACGACTGGGCGAGTTCCTGCGCTGCGCTTCCGGCGGGGATGCTCAGCGGGCTGAAGGTGGCGAAGTCCACCGGGTTGGTGATGTCGACGACCGTCTTGCCGGCGAGTTGGTCACGGTATTGGTCGGCGATCCCGACCAAGGCCGGGTACGGGACGGCGAGGACGACGATGTCACCTGCGATCTTGCGAACTGCTTCGCGGTGGCTGATCGACTGGACCTGAGCGCTCGCGCGTCCCGCCAGCGCGGCGATCGCAGCGCCCATCTTGCCGGTGCCGAAGATCGTGATGATGGTCATGGTGGTTCTCCTTGACGGTCGCGAGACAGCGCATTGACACTTGAACGTTGAAGTTCGCGAGCATAGGGTGCATTAGTTGAACAGTCAAGGAGGTCGGACGCCGGTTCATCTCGTCACGGTCTTCGCCGCATGAGGGTTGATTCTCCGCTGCTGCTCGGTTGCTGACCAAGGCCCGGCTCACAGTGATACCTGCTCAATACGTTCGACACGACCGACGCCGTGACGTCAAAGCCGAGTTTGACTGGATGCACCTGATGAAGCACGACGCTGTCATTGAGCATGCCTCCTGCGAAACACCGCGGACTCGGTCTCGCCCCGCGCCCGGTGGCTCATCGCAGATCCGCTGGGAGAAGTGGACCGCCGGACGCAGCGGTCAAGCACAGTCAAGCAGTGGGTGTGATGAACTCGCGAGCGATGCGCCAAGCACCGTCTGGCTCCTTGCGCAGAACCATCAAGAAGTGGGCGGGAACTTCGACTCGTTGCCCATCTGGGGTGTCGACACCACAGTTGAACCAACCGAAGGCATACGCGAGGTCGTCGCGAACCTCGATCAGCTCCGGCTCGAGTGTCACGCCATGCAGAACGGTGACATTGCGGACGCGCATCTCTTCGTGACCGCGCACCGGCGCGGCCCCTGGCTGCACGAAGATCGCATCGGACGTGTAGCGCTGGAGGCGCGCGGCCGGGTCCGGGCTCTCAAGCAAAGGGATCAATGAGGCCAGCGCCCGGCGCACCTCGAACTCCCCGGATTCGCCCTGTGCATGCTGCTGCATGACGCCATTCTGCCCTGAACGCACGCACTGGCCGCTGAGTGTTGAGCCGCGCATGGTTAGGTTCGTGCGGGATATGGCTTTGCCGGTGGGTGCCGCGTCGACCAGGTCGTGGCGTACGGAGACCCGACATCCGTGATCATCCGGCCTCGACGCCCATGGTGTTTGCGGTGGGCATCAGTCTGGTGACCCTCCTTGTTCTTGCGATCCACCTGCTGCTGTTGGGAAAGACATTGTTCGGCAGCGTCCCGCCAGTGCTCTACGGCTCGTGCAGATATTCATCGTGATGACCGTCAGGCCGACGGTTCAGGGCACCTCAGCTGTCCTGCGGGCGTCAGGTGCGGATCCCTGGGTCGTAGGCTCGAGTCTTATGGGCCTCAATACGGATGCGCTTCAAGAGTGGTAGGCGTCCCTGCGGTGGACGATGGAAACAACGTCGATGACCAGGCGTTGGTCGACAATGCGGTAGATGACGCGGTACTCACCGCGGCGCGCGGCATACAGGGGCGCCAGCGGCTCACGCAGCGGTTTCCCCACCCTTCGGGGGTTCTCACGCAGCGGCCCCATGATGAACTCGAAGG
>JADGPH010000101.1 GCA_017882555.1 Thermoleophilia bacterium | reverse complement strand
TGCGGCGACGCCCTCGAACGGCGGCATCGTGAAGTATGTTGCCTCACACGCCGCCGGTGCCCACGGACCCATCATCGCGGCGTCCGTCAATGTGACCATGAGGCTCTGGTCGGCCGCGACGGTCAGCGGGGTGACCAAGGTGTGGACGCTTCCTCGAGTGGGCGTGGAGGCATTCCAGATCACATCGGAGGTCGTCCGCGAGCAACCGATCTGCACAGTGCGGAGCGTGCTCGAGGTGTACCCGGCGGCGAAGCTCGTGCTCGCTGGCAGGTCGACCGCGCTGATCGTCACGGACTGCGCATTGGGATTGTCGATCGTGATGACGACGTCACCGGTGGCGCCCGGGTACAGGGCGTCGGTCCCCCACGGGGAGGATGTGGCGCTGATGGCGAGGTTGGACACCGTGAGAGGCGGCCGGGCCCGGATCTCAGTCCCCAGGACGGCGATCGGTCCGAGGGCTGCCGCGACGACGAGGACCCCCCCACCAGATACCCCGAGGAGGACCGTGACCGTCAGAAGGCGTTTGCGCCATCGCCGACGTCGACCCGGCTGGTCCGGGGCTGGCGGGATCGATTGGATGGTCGCGTTCGTCCTGCCCATTACTCGACAATGCTCATTTGGCTCTCGGCCTCACCGTAGATACGCGCCACCTTCGAGCCATGGCGGCCGCATGAGTTAGTAGCCGTGCCGCTGAGTCGTCGGATCTGCCGTGGTAGGTCCCGCAAGGTCACTGTCGACGAAACTCCGGACGAACTAGAGGCTCTGTCCGAATAGCTCGTCGCGTTTGGACGACCCCGGATCTCTGCCGGGCGGTCCCCGGACCGTTACGGCCGAGTCGACGAGGCACACGCCGGACGGGTGAGTTTCAGTCGGAGGTCACCGGGACATCCCCGGATCGGGGTGGGACGGGACCGACCATGAGGCTCCGTTATGACACCGACAGAACGATCCTGCGATGCGGAATCCGAACGCTGCCAACGGCCCGCGTGTCCGGAAGGGGCGTTCTTCCCAGGTCATCCAGCATCGGGCGCAGCTCTGCGCGCATGCACGGGCCGTGGCGCGTCCAACAGACAAACCCCACCGTGTCCCCGGCGCGTTCGGGGCGGCGTCCCCGACGTGGCCACACGCATGGGGGTGCCGTTGCCCGTCCCGATCCCAACCCCGCGAATCGGTGGTGCGAACGGGACGTAGCGCCAGGGACGACCCGGTTCGCGGTGCGTCCGCGATCGGCTTGCGCCGCCCCTGGAGCCGGAGCCGGGCGAACCTAATCCGCCTCGCCGGCGCTCATCGCCGCCATCATCCTGAAGTTGCCAGGCAGAAGCTCGCCCTGCTGACGGGATTCGCGCAACATGTGACCCCACCAGGCCAGGTCGTCGAGCACGATCTGCAGGGCAACCTCCGTCGCCCGGTCGGCCGGGTTTCCAGCCTCGTCGAATGCCTCCCCGACCTTCGGGATCAGGACGCTGTTGCGTATCGGCGCGGCCTCGGTCTCGATCATGATGAGCGCCAGGTGCTCGAGCGCACGGGTTCCGGCGGCGAGTCCCACGCTGTAGCCGACGGCCGCAACCGGCTTGTTGCGGAATGCGAAGCTGACAAAAACACTGTCGATGGCGTTCTTGAGCACGCCCGGCACGCTGTGGTTGTACTCGGGAGTAATGAACAGGTAGGCGTCAGCCTGCCGGATCTTGGCATTCCAACGCTTGACGAGCGGGTCTGAATAGGTGGGGTCCGCGAAGTCGCCAATGCTCCCGAGATGCTCGGCGAAGTGCGGCAGGGGCCAGTCGCGTAGGTCAATCACCTCGACCTGGAACGCACCGTGGGCCACTGCTCGATTCGTGACCCATGGCGCAACGCGCTCGACCTGGCGCGTGGGTCGAATGCTTCCAAGAATGATCTGCAGGTTGAGCGGTGTGCCAGGCATGAGAACCTCCGGTCAGGACGTTGCGACCAACACACCATAGGGGTGTAGCACTCTCTTCGATAGTACGAACCCATCAGTGCGTAGCATGCTATCCTGTGCGCCACGATGGCGCTCTCGGTTCCCGCGACGGAAGATCCCCAGGATGCGTTCGGCGCCGCATGCCAGACGCGGGATCTGTTTGCGGCCATCACCAACAAGTGGGTCGGGTTGTTGTTGGTCGCCTTGGCCGACGGACCCAAGCGCTACAGCGAGTTGCACCACGTCGTCGAAGGGATCAGCCAGAAGATGCTCACCCAGAGCCTGCGGCTGCTCGAGCGGGACGGACTGGTGACCCGTACGGTCACACCAAGTATCCCGGTTCGGGTCGACTATGCGATCACGCCGCTCGGGCGCTCACTGACCACGGTGATGGCGGCCATGAAGCAGTGGGCCGAAACCCATGTGCACGAGGTGCTCGAGGCGCGGGCCGCCTTCGCCACGAATCATCCGGAGAGTCCCCCGCCGAGCCATGCCGGTGAGAGGTCCGAGAACCCGGGATAGTACCGCGATGCGATGCGAACGTGGGGACGAGGTGGCGCGAATGGGCGGACGCACCAGGTTGCCAGGTCCGCGGGTCGCACTCCGCTGCGCTCGACAGGCGGCGCCCGCAGCACCCTTGCTTGACGGTGGGGAACCCGCCCCTTAGGGTCCTTTGCAGCAGATTGCGTCGCGAGTTGGAAGGAACCGTGATCCGCTTGCGCGAGCAGCGTGCCCGCACCCCCACGCCTCGCTACCAGGACATCATCGTCGAAGTTGGCGGCGGCCGGGCCACGGTCACGATCGATCGTCCGAGACGCCTGAACGCGTTACGTACGACGACGGTTCGCGAGCTGTGCAGTGCCCTCACCGACGCGTCCGAGAATCCGCGGGTCGGGGTCGTGGTGCTTACTGGCGCGGGTGACCGCGCATTCTGCGTCGGGGGCGACATACGCGAGCCCACGCGCAGTGAGCACGACAAGCGCGAGCAGGTGCGGCTGTACCTCGAACTCGGCGAGTTGCTGCGCGGATGCGGCGTCCCGGTGATCCTGCGCGTCCGCGGCTACTGCATCGGTGCGGGCCACGAGATCAACGTGCTAGCGGACTTGACCATCTCGGGGACCTCGGGCGTCTTCGGGCAGGCGGGAACGCGGTTGGGATGGGCGCCTATTTGGTGGGCGGCGCAGGGCTTGACGCGGCTGGTTGGCGAGAAGCGGGCGCGCGAGATTGTGTACTTGAGCCGCCGCTACACCGCCGAAGAGGCGCTGAGGATGGGGCTCGTCAACGTGGTGGTTCCCGACGAGTGCCTCGACAATGAGGTCGATCGCTGGTGCGAGGAAATCCTGCGCAGTTCGCCGGAGGGCCTCCGGCTCGCGAAGATCAGCCTCAACGCAGGATCGGACGCGGCGCGCGCCTCGATTCTGCCGTCGATCGAGGCCAACGTGCTCAACCACCTTTACGGTCCCGATCCGCGCGAGGGTATCCGCTCCTTCCAGGAGGGCCGGTCGGCCGACTGGCGGGCCCTAAGGAACGGTGAGGGCCCCGTCCCGGAAGACATGTGACCTGGGGCACTCGACATGGTTTCGCGAACGTCCCGACGCGTCGGCATGAGCGATACCGGAGCTCGCAGCAGGCGTCAGGAAGAGGGACCCACGGTGGCACGCGTACTCTGAGCGGGCCCGCCGTGGGCCGCGGGGCGAGACGTCGATCAGGGTGCTGATGTGGCCTCCTCGACCGAGGAACAATCTCGGTCAGCGCTCGATAGGGCCGATCATCACCGTTCCTTCGGAGTCGTCGGACCACCCCGGATCGGTGGCAATCTCCCAGCGAAACCCGGCGGGATCGGTGAGGTAACCGCGCAAGCCACCGAACGTGGCCCGCTGCGGTGGTTTTCAGCTGGTTCCGCCTGCGTCTCGCGCCACGTTGAGTACGGCGGTAACTTGGTCCTCGGTATCGACGACCTGGATGACCGTGATCTCTCCCGGAACCTCAAAGGCCGCTGGCCAGGCCAACGCTTCGACAGAGACTCGACGCGCCATTTCGACATCGGGGAGGCCGAGGGTGATGAAGTGGACAATCGGGTCCATGCCCGACGATGCGACGAAGGGTCGATGGCGTCGGGAACGAACCGGACGCCGTCTCGATGCTCGGATCCTGTGGGGCGAGCAGATCGCACCACTTGCGCGTAACTTACCGGGGGCGTCGTGCGCGCCGCTTCGTGCTGCCCGGCGCTTCCTGGCCGTCTGCGGTTGATGGCGTGTCCCCGCCTCCACTGGGAACTGCGCGTGTCGCCGTTGCCGAGATCGCGTCGTGCGACGTCTGGGGCAGCACTCGCCTCCGACGCCGGTCAGTTCGCGTTGCCGTTGCCACGTGCGCGTCCGCGTTCGCGGGCGGGCCCGGGTTCGGTGTTCGGCACCGTGGCCGCCCCATCCAGTCCAAGTGCCGTGGCAAGCGACGACAGATCAGTCTGCAGGTTTGCTCCCACCGCTTGGTCGATCGAACCGTCCTGGACGCCGGCCGCGATCGCGGTCGCCGAGTGTTGCAGGTCGTTGATCGCCT
>JADGPH010000100.1 GCA_017882555.1 Thermoleophilia bacterium | reverse complement strand
CGAGGATCAACGGCAAATTGTCTCCCCGAGCGGTCGCAGGTGGACCCGTCTCGTGCGCTGCGCGATCCGCCATGGCACGTCTAGGACCAGCGGCTCTGACGGGATGTCGCTCTCGGGGGACCCCGGGGCGCCTGCGTGCACGACGCTGCCATGTCCGTGTGCGACGATGCGTCGTGCTCCGCGGGCATCCCGGGTCTCTATGATCGTCGACAGCATGGAACCCACCCAGCGACGTACAAAGATCCTCGCCACGATCGGGCCCGCTTCCGACAACGAGGCGACGCTGCGCGGGATGATTGCCGCGGGGATGGACGCCGCGCGCCTGAACCTCTCGCACGGAACGGTTGAAGAGGCCCTGGCGGTACACCGGCGCATCCGGACACTGGCGGCGGAGGCCGGTCGTGCAGTGGGCACACTTGTGGATCTCCCGGGTCCGAAGATTCGCGCTGCGAGCTTTGGCCGTGATGGCGTTGATCTCCCTGACGGCCACAGCATTTGTCTCGTGCCTGGGCGTGAACGCTCCACTGCTGAGGTGATCGAGGTTGGCTATGAGTGGCTTCTGGACGGAATCGAGGTGGGTGACCGCATCAGCTTTGGCGACGGCGCAATCGACATCGAGGTCGTCGACACGTCGGGTGACCGGCTCGACGCCGTCGTCATCCACGGCGGTCGGCTCACCGGACGCCCGGGTGTCCACATCCCATCGGAGCGGTTGCGCCTGAGCACGCCAACGCCGGAGGACCTTCGGATCCTCGATGCGTTCATCGAAGCCGGCGTCGACATGGTCGCGCTGTCGTTCGTGCGCTCCGCCCACGACATTCGCAGGCTCGGAACCGAGCCGCACCCACGCGGGCCACTTATCGTCGCAAAGATCGAGACCCGTAGCGCCATCGACAACCTGGCGGGCATCCTCGACGCGGCCGGCGCGGTGATGATCGCTCGCGGCGACCTTGGCATCGAATGCGCGATTGAGGATCTCCCGCATCTGCAAAAGCACATCATTCGCGAATGCATCGCCCATGGTCGACCCGCGATTACGGCTACCCAGATGCTCGAGTCGATGGTTCATGCAGCCACCCCGACCCGTGCGGAGGCATCGGATGTCGCCAACGCCGTCTTTGACGGGTCGTCGGCGGTGATGCTCTCGGGCGAGACCGCGACGGGCACCGACCCCGTGAACGTCGTCGCCACGATGGCCCGCCTGTGCGCGCGTGCCGACGCGAACTTCGATGTCGAGGGGTGGACGCGGCTGGTCAGCCGCCTGCGGGTGCACGATCCCAACAACAACGAGGGTCGCTACCGACGCATCACGGACACGATGACCGACGCCGCGTGGCGGGTGGCGCAGGAGCTAGGCGCCAACGCCATCCTGTGTCTCACCCGCACCGGCTTTACGGTCCGGGCGATCGCACGATACCGACCGCGCGCTCCCATTCTCGGCTTTACGCCCGACGAGCGGGTGCGGCAGCAGTTGTCGATCAGCTGGGGGGCCACGCCGCTCCCGCTCTCAGGGTTTTCCGACAACGAGGAGATGGTCCAAGAGGCGGTCCATACCGCCCGCGATCGCGGGTATGTGCACGCCGGCGACATTGTCGTCGTCCTCGCAGGCGTCGATGGGCGCTCTCGGACAACCGACGTGCTCCGGGTGGTCCAGATCACATAGCCCGCGGTGCGCGGGCGAGCCCGCCACGGCCGTGTCTCAGTGATTCGTGATTGCTCGGCGGATGCGCTCCATGATGCGTGTGAGGTCCGCGACGTCCCGGGCGTCGAGAGCGTCGCCAAACGTTCGCTGCAGGAATTCATGGTGGCTCTGACGCGCATTTGCGACCAGCGAGCGGCCGCGCGGCGTGATGCGCGCGAACGTCGACCGGGCATCGTGCGGATCCGGCTCGCGGCGAATCAGCTCCGAAGCTTCCATCCGGTCGAGCAGCTTGGACAAGCCGGATGGCGACAGGACGATGGCCTCGGCAAGTTCGCTCAGTCTCAGCCGCCCGTCGACGGTATCGAGGTGGATCAGGACGTCGTAGCGGGGGAGTGTCAGGCCGTGGTCGCGGCGCATCTGGGCCTCAACTTGATCCCAGAGCCGTGCGTATGTGCGGATGAGCATCAGCCAGGCCGGCATCCAACGATCGTAGTCATCCGTGTCCATGGAGTCAGTCTAGCGAAATACTTGACATACCAAGTGTGTTGAAATAAAGTTGGCATGACAACTAAAGCTCCCGTTAGGACGCTGGAGGTGCAGTGATGGTTCTACGGATGATCACCTCGGTGCCGGAGCCCCGGTGGCCGACGGTTGGTGCGTCGGCGGGGAATGTGGCGAGCCGCTGAAACAGGTGGTCCGGGGGGAAATCGCCCTCTGGGGCGACGAGTGAGTACTCCTGCGCGGGTGCTCGACAACGAGAGCGTGCACGGCCCGGGTCCTCTACGGTGGGGAGCAGGGCGTCAGAGAAGCGCCAGAGGCGCCGAGGGAGGTAGGCAGTGGCATTTACCCGCAGAGTTTCGGCGGTACTGAGTTCGACCGATTTGGTTCGCAGCCAAGACTTCTACGAACACAAAGTCGGATTGCGCCTGTCGGCCGCGACAATCAAGAATCACCTGCTGTTTGAGTGCGGTGACGGTACAACGCTGCTGGTGTACGGCCGGGGCGCTCCGAACGGCGCCGACCACACCCAGGTCCGGTTTTGGTCCGATGATGTAGAGGCGGATGTCCAAGAGCTGGCCCAACGAGGAGTTACGTTCGAAACACTTGACATGGGTGCAATCAAGACCGTAAATGGCGTTGCGAGCGTCCCGGGTATTGGCAAGTCCGCGTGGTTCAAGGACCCGGACGGCAACACGCTCGCCGTATTTCAGCCAGAGGCAATCACGAAGTAGATCGGGGTCATACCGGCCCACAAAGACCGAAGTTTTCGAGAGGAGCACACGATGGCGTACGCAGTTGTGCATCAATTCCCAGGCGGCACGCTCGCGCAGTACCAGGCATCGGTTGCTGCAGTCCACCCCAGCGACGGGAGTCTCCCCGATGGTCAGATCTTCCATGCGGCAGGTCCATCGGCCGATGGCTGGACGATCGTCGCGGTTCATGACTCGCAGCAGAGTTGGGAGCGATTCCGTGACGGGGTGCTGATGCCGAAGATGGCACAGGGGATCGAGGGGGGCTTTGCGTCGCCACCGCAGGAGACGACGTTTGAGGTTCAGCACCAGGCCACCGCCTGAGCAGGTGATCTGGGGTCGGGAGTCTTCATGTGCGGGGTACTCCCGCCCCCAGACGTCCGCACCCCTGCGCGCGGTGGTACGTCTTGTGCGTGCCAGAGCGACCCCGTATTGGAGGTGCGAAGACGTCAGATACCGACTCCAGCGTTCGGCTGAGAATCTGATCTCGCATCCTGGGTGACGGCGGCAGATGGCATCCTGGGACTGGCGTGCGTGGCAGCTGACTCGAGGTCCGACGCGCGGTATCTCCCGAGGCACCGGTCGGCGCGTGTGCGCGATGTCACGGTGGTTTGCCGAAGCCTCCCTCGGGGCTGTGCCCGATGCCCGGGGGTGTCCCGGGGTGGTCTCGTACGGGTGAGGGTGTACGGCTCGACATCGGCACGCTCGGCTCGAGCGGATCTCATGCGGGAGCGCTGTTGACGGCAGAGGGTCCCGACGTGCGGATTTCCGGAACATGGTGTGGCGCGAGACGGAGACATGCCAACCCATGCGCACGGGGACACGGCAAGTTTGGGCACACCGGTCGGGTGACGTCACCGGAATTGTCCGGATCTTCATCGGATACATCAACGCGATCCAGCGATGAGCAGTGATACTCAGCATGTCTTGGCGAGTGGCGCACCGTCGCCCGTAGGCCACATCAATCCAGGAGATCATATGAACCAGATACCGAGGTTCCCCAGCGACAAGGCCCGCGAGATCGGGCAGATCATCGCCATCGATTGGGACAACGCTCCCTTTGACCTGGAGCAGTTCCGCATGGGGCTCGAGGTCGAACTCGAGAACGGGACCCGCGATCCCGAGACCAACGTCACCGGTGATGATCCGATTCTCACCGGCAAGATCGCGTTGGCGCACCTGCGCGAGTTCCCCGACTACTACACGCGCTTGGCCGTCATGG
>JADGPH010000099.1 GCA_017882555.1 Thermoleophilia bacterium | reverse complement strand
ACCTCGCCCGAGAGCGCCGGCACGGACATCAAGAACCCCGTCCCGAGCAGGACGAAGAACGCGCCGGCGAGCAGCCAATGCAAGAGGCGCTCGGCGACAGAAAAGCGCGGGATCCGCGCGTCGCGGGGGCGGCGCCTAGCCGTAGCCATTGGAACGGCCGACCCACGCGTCGATGTCGTACCCACGCTGTTCCCAGAACCCCGCCGATGCCTTGGCGACAAAGGTGATGGATGCGAGCCACTTGACGTTCTTGTAGCCGTACATGTCCGGGATGACCAGTCGCAGGGGGGCGCCGTGGGCGCGCGAGATCGGGCCACCGTCCATCTGACGGGCGATCATCACATCGGGCAGCGTGAACTGCTCGATCGAGAGCTGGTCGACATATGGCCCTTCCATCGACTGGAAGGTGACGAACTTGGCGCTCGGCAAGGGCTTGACGAGATCCATCAGGGTGTGGGTCCGGATTCCCTCCCAGCGCACTCCGTCGACGGTCCAGCCGGTAACGCAGTGGAACGTTGAGGTTTGCACGGCGCCCGGCAGGGCCGTGATCTGGTTCCATGTGAGCGTGACCGGGCGCTCCACCAGTCCCGCGACCGTCAACCGATAGGTCGCCGGATTGAAGGTCGGAAACGGATCCTGGACGTTATAGATCCTCCATCCGTTGCCCGGCAGGAGATCGCCAAGGCTCGACGGGAGCAGACTGGACAGCGGGTTGCTGAAGATCCGCGACAGCGCTGGCGCGACAAAGATCCCGCCAACGCCCGCCGCCACCGTGGCCAAGAACGCGGCCCGCCCGATGCGGAATTCCCGTGGGCGGGTCGGGAGACCGTCCGGGCCCGTGTCCTGATCTCCGCCGGCGGGTGGGATCTGCTCACCGTCAGACATAGGCCCAGTGTGGTCGCTTGACCGCTGAATGCAACTCACACCGGGATACGACCGGGATGCATGGGACGAGGCCGGCGCGGTCCACCCCCTCACCGCGCCGGGCCGACCCATGTCGTGATCTGCAATGGATCGATCGGACGGTGGCACCGAACCTCACGCACCCGCACCATGCTGAGCGTCGCCCGCCTGCGTCCGGCGACGGCCGCACGGGGCTACTACGAACGCGCCGCGCGCGCCGATGCCGACTGGCAGTCGTGGACCGGGGTGCCGATCAGCGAGTGGGTTGGGGCGGCCCGGCGGGCGCTCGCGCGGGAGGGCCCCGTGGCCGACGGCGAACTTACGCGGCTACTCCTCGGGACGGACCCCGCCACCGGGCGCACGCTGCGGCGCACGGCGCCGGTGCGTCACGTCACGCGGGTACGGATCGACCCGGCAACCGGCGAGTTGCACCACTCCACCGAACCCCGCCGGCCGGTCGCCGGGTTCGATCTGGTCTTCTCCGCGCCGAAGTCGATCAGTCTGATGCTGGCGCTCTCCGATCAACATGCACCCGCGGTCGCCGATGCGCACCGGGTCGCCTGGCGTGACGCATTTGAGCTCCTGGAGGCCCGCGCCTGCGTCGTGCGGCGCGGGGGCGACCATGTCCCGGGGAGCGGGTATGTCGGGGCGGCCTTTGCCCACTACACAAACCGCGACGGCGATCCACATCTGCATACCCATGTCGTGATCGCCAATCAGACCCTCGCGCACGATGACCCCGAGCACTGGCGGGCGCTCGATGCGGTACCCCTCCTCGTGGGTTGGCGACGGGCGGCCCGCAGCGTCTACGAAGCGCGACTGCGTTACGAACTGACGCTGCGTTTCGGGGTCGAGTGGCGCAGGCAAACCCACGGGGGTATCGAACTCGCCGCGATCAACCGAGCGGCGATTACGGCAACCAGCGGACGGGCGGCGGCGGTGCGCGCCCACGCCGAGGAGTTTGATGTCCGCACCGCCCACGGCGCCCGCATCGCCGGACGGGCGACCCGGCCCCTACGCCAGAGCTTTGCGGTCGAGACCCAACGCGCGCTGTGGCTCCAGGCGGCCACCCGCCTCGGCCTCACGGAGACACCCCGCACACAGCTCTTTGCCACAGGGCGCATCCCCATGCCCTGCGACGTCACGCGCAGCGATCTCGATCTTGTCGGACCAGACGGGCTGACGGCAACGGGCCAGACCTTCACGCAAGCCGACATCATCGCCGCGTGGGCCGATGCCGCCGTGGAGGGAACGACCGCGCAGGCGGTGCTCGCCCGTGCCGATCGGACAATCGCGCTCCCGGAGATCACACCATTGGGGGCCGTCCGCACCGGTCGCCCGCCGCGCTATACGACCCGCGAGATCCTCGGATGTGAAACGGCGGTGCTCGCTCGCGCCGAGGCCGGCCGCGGGGCCGCCACCCATCGCGCGGCGCCCGAGGACCTGGCCACCGCCGTGACCTTCGCACCGCTCGCACTGTCGAAAGAGCAGGTCCTCGCCGCCGAACACGCCGCTGCCCCGGATGACCGGATCGTCTGCATCGTCGGACGCGCCGGGTCGGGCAAGACCACGGCGCTCGCGGCCGCGACACGGGCACTGTGGGCCAGTGGGATCGCCGTCACTGGCTGCGCGCCATCGGCCCAGGCCGCCCACGTCCTCCAGCAGGCCACCGGCATGCCAAGCTCGACGATGCACGCCTTGTGCGCTCAGTGGGAGTCGGGCACGCACCCGCCGTCGGGATGCGTGATAGTCGATGAGGCGTCGATGGCCGACACTCGCACCCTGGGGCGCCTCCTGGCGCAGACCGACGCCCACGACGCCCGCGTCGTGCTCGTCGGCGACCACAAGCAGCTCCCGGCCGTCGGGCCGGGGGGACTCTTTGCAGCCCTCGCCGAACGCCTCGGGGCGGTCGAGTTGATCGCCAACCACCGACAGGTATCCGGTTGGGAGCGCGCCGCCCTGGAGGCCTTGCGCGACGGCGACACGCCGGCGGCACTCGGCGCGCTCGCCGCGCACGGGCGCATTCACCTGACCCCGGACCCGCTGGAGATGTGCGCCGAGGCGTGGTGGCAGGCGCGTGCGCGTGACCCCGGTGCCCGGTTGGTGATGCTCGCGTACCGGCGCCGGGAGGTCGACGCGCTCAACCGCGCCGCGCAACAGCGCCTTGAGGACGCGGGCCTGCGTGGCGCGCGCGTCGACGACAGCCCCGGGGCATATGCCGTCGGCGACTCGGTGCGCTGCCGGATCAACGATCCGCGCGAGGGCCTGCGCAACGGTATGCGTGGCCAGGTCGTCGGGGTCGACCGCGCCACCGGTGCCCTCACCCTCGATGCCGACGACGGTACCCGGGTCGAGATTTCGATGGCCTATCAGCAAGCCGACGGGGTCGAACACGGCTGGGCCATCACCGGCCACTGCGCCCAAGGGATCACCGTCGACCGCGCGTTTGTCGTCGCCCCCGGGGACGGCGCGCACGCAGAATGGAGCTACGTCGCGCTGTCTCGCGCCCGCGAGGCCGTGCACCTGTTTGTCACGACGACCCCCGAGACCGACGTGCTCGATGCGGTGGCCCACGCCCTTCGCACGCCGGCCGCACGCCCGCTCGCGCTCACTGAACTCGGCGCGTCGCCCGAACAGACACCACAGCTCGAGAACGTCCACGCCGACCCACGCCAGATCGTGGGCCACGGCCCGCATCTGACGCCGGATCATAAGGCCACGTTAACGCAGGGAGCCGAAATCGATCGTTAAGGTGACCGGGCACCTGTCCCCGACGTCGCGGACACTGCACCGCGGCCGTGCGCCAGTGCGGCGATCATCGCCTCTCGATTCCGGAGATCCTCACTCAGATGACCCCTGCGACGTGACCTGCCACCCGACGAGCCGCCGGTGAGTACCGCCACCCACGCCCTGCCCGACCTCGCCGTCCGGACTGCGGGGCTGACCAAGCACTACGGCAGCCGTGCGGTCGTCGACTCCATCGACCTCGAACTTCCCCGAGGGGTCATTAGCGGATTCGTGGGGCCGAACGGCGCCGGGAAGACAACCACCCTGCGGATGCTGCTCGGGCTGATTCGCCCGAGCGCGGGTACCGGAGAGGTGTTCGGACACTCGATTGCACATCCGGCCGAGTACCTGTCACGGGTCGGATCTCTGATCGAAGCGCCCGCCTTTTACCCGACCATCTCGGGACGCCGGAACCTCGAGATCCTCGCCTCGCTCGGCCGGCACAACATGCGCCGGGTCGACACGCTCCTGGGTCAAGTGGGACTCGGTGACCGTGGCGGGGACCGCTTCAAGAGCTACTCACTCGGGATGAAGCAGCGCCTGGGCATCGCGGCGGCGCTCTTGCCCGAGCCCGACCTGCTCGTGCTCGATGAGCCCACCAATGGCCTCGACCCAGCCGGTATCCGCGAGGTCCGCGCGCTGCTGCGCGAGCTCGCCGACGACGGCCTGACGGTCGTCGTGTCGAGCCACTTGCTCGGGGAGATCCAGACGATCTGTGATCACCTGGTGGTGATCGACGACGGCAAGCTGCGCTTCCAAGGCTCGATCGACGGACTGCTCGGTGCGCAGACGGCGGAGGTGATCGCCATACCGGAGCACACCGGCGATCTGCAGCGCCTCGCAGAGCTTTGCACCCACGCCGGCCATGTCGGACGAATCGAGGGTGCTGCGGTCCACGCACCGGCCCCGGCCGAGTGGGCACCGGAGCTGAACCGCCTGGCGATGGGACGGGGCATCACGCTCGCGGCGCTGTCGGTCAACCGCGGTACGCTCGAAGACGCCTTTTTTGCAATGACGGCCAACGATGATCACGCAATACTTGCGCACCCGCAAGAGTCGGAGGTGGCCGCATGATCGGCGCCTTCTTGAGTGAACTCCTGAAGCTGCGCCGTCGCGGCCTGCTCTTGGGCGGGGGCGGACTGTTCCTCGGGTTCACCGCGCTGGTGACGATCCTCGGGATCGAACGCGCCTCCAAGACCCCCGGCGACGGCCGTGGCCTGCGCGTCTCGGTCGCCGAGCTTTCGCAGCCCAACGGCCTGGTGCGCGGGCTCGATCATGCGGGCCCGTTGATGGGCATTGTGATGCTTGGCATCTTCGCGGCCGCGTTTGGCAGCGAATACAGCACAGGCGCCTTGCGCAACCTGCTGGTACGCGAACCCCGGCGGGTCCGGTTCCTGGCGGGCAAGTACGTCGCGCTGTTGGCCTTCGGCGTGCTGGTGCTTCTTGCGGCCGTGATCGTGAGTGTCGCGCTCGCGTTCGTGCTTGCCCCCTCCAAGGGCATCTCCACGTCGGCCTGGACCAGCTCGGCCGGTGTGAGCGATCTATGGAGCACGATGTGGCACCTGGTGCTCGCGTCGCTCGGCTTTGGGACCCTCGGGGCGGCGCTGGCATTGATCTTCCGCTCGCCCGTCGCCGCGCTGGCGATCGGGGTTGCGTGGGTCCTCCCGGCCGAAGCCATCCTCTCGGCCACGTGGACGAACGGCCAGGATTGGTTGCCGGGGCAGCTGCTGCAGAACCTCGCCTCGGGCGGGAGCACGTCAGTCTCACTGGCCCGCACCGGACTGACCTTGGCGGCGTACTGGGTCGTCGTCGCGGTCGGCACATCCATGCTGTTCTCACGCCGGGATGTGGCTTCGTAGGTGGGTTTTCCCCCATGCGCAGATCCCGCGTGTGGGTCCTGCCAATATCAGGGAAAAGCCCTATACAGACCCCCACCACAAGGGCATACAGTGTGTGTGCACCACCAACCGGACCTTGAAATTCCCATCGCCGAGTCGTCATCGACAACCCAGCGCTCGTAGGTAGTCACGTGTGCATTCAGGCCGTCTCGTCACTCAAATTCTGTGACGGCAGGCCGGGCTAGGAGCCCTACGCATCACGGCGATTACGGACCCTGCGCTCTGGGCCGATAGTCGACCACCGGTCACCAAGCGTCACACTGCGATGTGGAATCGAGATCCCGGATAGGAGATCTCAACCGACTGAGGTGCATTGAAGTCCATTAACACAGCGAATCCCGGCAGCCGCCCCTGAATCTTGCGGTGGATGCCGGGATTTGTGTTGAGTGGGGTTCAATAGGGCGACCGGT
>JADGPH010000098.1 GCA_017882555.1 Thermoleophilia bacterium | reverse complement strand
GACCCGAGCACTGCACCTTGACGCCTTGGGCGCCCGAGCGCATCGCCGAGGTCAAGGCGCGCTTCATCGCACGACGGAAGCTCACGCGATTCTCGAGCTGTTCGGCGATCGACTGAGCGACCAACTTCGCATCGAGCTCGGGACGCTTGATCTCGTTGATGTTCACCTGAATGGCCTTGCCGGTCATCCGGTTCAGCTCTTTCCGGAGCGCCTCGACCTCGGAACCACTCTTGCCGATCACAATGCCAGGACGCGCGGTGAAGATGTCCACCGTGAGCTTCTGAGCGTCCTTGCGCAGATTGATCGCTGAGAGGCCCGCGTGGTTGAGGCGGCGCGTGATGTACTCGCGCACGCGACGATCCTCTTCCAGATAGCTGGCGAACTCGCGCTCGGAAAACCAATTCGAACGCCAGCCCGTGAGGATGCCGATGCGGAAACCGCCGGGATGTACCTTCTGACCCACTGTGCCTACTCTCCTCGCGAACCGGTGGACCGGCCGCCCGAGGCGGGTGCGAGTCCGATGGTGATGTGGCAGGTGCGCTTCCGAATGGGCGTGGCACGTCCCATCGCCCGAGGGCGGAAGCGGCGAATCGTCGGTCCCTCGTCCACCGTCACGTGCGCCAGCACGAGCTCTTGGACGTTCAAACCCGCGTTGTGGTCTGCGTTTGCCATCGCCGACTGCAGGACCTTGCGCACCGGCTCCGCAGCGCCGTGCGTGTCGTAGGCCAGGATGGCCTGCGCGTCGGTCACCGACTTGCCGCGCACAAGATCGGCTACAAGGCGAGCCTTGCGAGCCGAGCTGCGCACGTAGCGGGCGGTGGCCTTCACGGCGATGGGTTCAGTCGAGGTCGCCATCAGCGCATCTTCGCGGTGCGGTCGGAGCCAATGTGACCACGGTAGGTGCGCGTCGGCGCAAACTCGCCGAGCTTGTGGCCGACCATGCTCTCGGAAAGGAACACGGGCACGTGACGACGGCCGTCGTGAACGGCGATCGTGTGTCCGACCATCTCCGGGAAGACCGTCGATGAACGGGACCACGTGCGGATCATCTTCTTCTCACCGGCACCGTTCATCTGGACGATGCGCTGCATGAGCCGCGCTTCGACGAACGGGCCTTTCTTGACGCTCCGCCCCATCTAGCGACCCTCCGTGTGCTTGCCGCGCTTGCGACCGCGAACGATGAACTTCTGGCTGGCCTTGCGCTTGTTCCGGGTCCGGTAACCATGGGTGGGCTTCCCCCATGGGGTCACCGGGTGACGCCCGGAGTTGGACTTGCCCTCACCACCGCCGTGCGGGTGGTCGACCGGGTTCATGGCCGAACCACGGACGGTCGGGCGAACGCCCTTCCAACGGGAACGGCCGGCCTTCCCGCCGGTCAGGTTCTCATGGGTAACGTTGCCGACCTGTCCGATGGTCGCGCGGCACTCGAGGTGAACCTGTCGCATTTCCGAGGATGGGAGCCGCAGCGTCGCGTAGTCGCCATCCTTGGCCATCAGCTGCGCGCCGGTACCCGCGGAGCGGCACAACTGGCCCCCGCGACCGATGTTGAGCTCAACGTTGTGCACGACGGTACCCGTCGGGATATCACGCAGCGCGAGGCTGTTGCCCGGCTTGATGTCGGCACCCGGGCCGCTCGAGACGGTGTCGCCCACCTGCAGGCGCAGCGGCGCCAAGATGTAACGCTTCTCGCCGTCGGCGTAATGCAGCAGCGCGATGCGCGCGCTCCGGTTGGGGTCGTACTCGATCGAGGCGACCCTGGCCGGAACCCCGTCTTTGCGACGCTTGAAGTCGATGATCCGGTACCGGCGTTTGTGGCCGCCGCCGATGTGACGGGTTGTAATGCGGCCGTTGTTGTTGCGCCCACCGGTCTTCTTGACCGGCTCCAGCAACGAACGCTCGGGCGTGCTTTTCGTAATCTCTTCGAAGTCCGACGTCGTGATGAAGCGGCGCCCCGGCGAGGTCGCCTTATAGGTCTTGATACCCATGCCTATGCACCTTCAAACAAGTTGATGCGATCGCCCGCCTGCAATTCGACGATCGCCTTCTTCCAGCCCGGCCGACGACCACGGGTCGCCCCGCGCCGCTTCGGCTTGCTGCGGACATTGATGATCCGCACGTCGGTGACCGTCACGTTGAACTGCTCCTCGACGGCCTGGCGGATCATGGTCTTGTGGGCCGACTCCAGCACGCGGAATGTGTACTGGTTGTGGGCTTCCACCAGACCAAAGCTCTTCTCGGACACGACCGGCCGAACCAGCACCCGGCGGATGTCGTCACGCAAGTCAGTGCTCATTCGGAAGCCTCCCCCGCGGGCGAACGCGGCTCACCGATTGCGGCAAGACGGTCCCATGCGGCACGCTCAACCAACAGGCTCCGCGCCGCCATCACGTCGACGGTCTCCAGCTCCCAGGACTCCAACACGTACACGTCCCGGATATTGCGGAACGACTTGGCGACGCTCGAGTCCAGTGCGTCGACGACCACCAGCAACGGACGCGCCTGCAACCCCTCGGGGGTCTTCGCGAGAAACGCGGATGCGATCTTGGTCGACGGGGCATCCCAACCCAGGACCTCGACGACGGCCATGCTGCCGCGCTCAACATGCGCCTTGAGGGCACCGCGCCACGCCTGCAGTTGGACCTTGCGATTGACCTTGCCGCCGAATGTGCGCGGGTGCGGACCAAACACCACACCACCACCGACCCACTGCGGCGAGCGGATGGAACCCTGACGCGCACGACCGGTGCCCTTTTGCTTCCACGGTTTGGCGCCACCACCGCGCACGTCCGCGCGTGTCTTGGTCGAGGCGGAGCCACTGCGCCGTGCCGCGAGTTCTTGGGTCACCACTTCGTGGATGAGGTGCGGCTTGATTTCCTGCGCGGCCAAGCTGGGCGTCAACTCCAGCTCGCCAGACGGGGTGCCCTGGGCAGAAAGAATCTGCAGCGGACTCATGCGGGCCTCACAATCACAATGCCGTTGCGGGCGCCAGGAACCGGGCCCTTCACCAGCAGAATGTTGCGCTCGGGATCGGCACCGACCACCTGCAGACCGCGCTGGGTGACCCTGCGGGCGCCCATGTGGCCCGACATCCGGACGCCCTTGAAGACGTGCGACGGGTATGCGGACGCGCCGATCGACCCGGGCTGGCGGATGTTGTGCGAACCATGCGACTTCGGGCCGCTGGCGAAGTTGTGGCGCTTGATCGTGCCGGCGAAGCCTTTGCCCTTGCTGGTGCCGGTCACCTTGATGATCGCGCCGGGTACAAAATCGGACACCGTCACGACGTCGCCCACGGCCAGACCCTCGCCAACCTCACCGGGCGAGAACTCGTGCAGGTGGCGCACCGGCGGGGCGGAGGCCTTACGAAGGTGGCCGAGCTTGGGCTTGTTGAGCAGCTTCGGGCGAACGTCCCCAAAGCCGAGCTGCACCGCCTCGTACCCATCGGTCTCGGTCGTCTTGACCTGGGTCACCGGGCAGGGGCCCGCCTCGATGACGGTCAGCGTCACGCGCTCACCGTCTTCGGAAAAGATCTGGGTCATGCCCAGCTTGCGTCCAATGATTGCCGGCATCTGGCGCCCGTTATGCCTTGATCTCGATGTCGACACCGGCCGGCAGATCGAGACGCATGAGCGAGTCAACCGTTTTCGGGGTCGGTGAGTAGATGTCGATGAGCCTCTTGTGGGTGCGGATCTCAAAATGCTCGCGCGAGTCCTTATCCTTGAACGGGCCCTTGATGACGCAGTAGCGGTTGCACTCGGTCGGCAGCGGAACCGGACCCGAGATCGTCGCACCAGAGCGTTGCGCGGTCTCGACGATCGACGCCGCGCTGCGGTCGATTTGCTCGTGATCGTAGGCCTTGAGCCGGATCCTGATTTTGTTCTGCTGCACTCTGCGCCCTTCTAGAGGAAAGAAAACCCCGCCCTGCCCCAACCACGGAGCAGAACGGGGTCTGACCCACTCGCTCTGGTTCTACTACTGAACGATCTTGCCGACGACTCCGGCACCCACGGTGCGCCCACCCTCACGGATGGCAAAGCGCAAACCCTCTTCCATGGCGATGGGCTGAATCAGCTCGATCTCCATCTCGGCGTTGTCGCCCGGCATGATCATCTCGACACCCGATTCCAGGGTGCAGACGCCGGTGACGTCCGTCGTGCGGAAGTAGAACTGCGGGCGGTAGCCACCGAAGAACGGGGTGTGGCGCCCACCTTCGTCCTTGGACAGGACATAGACGTTCGCGACGAACTTGGTGTGCGGCGTGATCGACTTCGGCTGAGCCAACACCTGGCCGCGCTGGATGTCCTCGCGCTTGATACCGCGCAGCAGACAACCGACGTTGTCACCGGCACGACCCTCGTCGAGCAGCTTGCGGAACATCTCGACACCGGTCACGACGGTGCTGCTGGTCTCGGGCGTCATTCCGACGATCTCGACCGTGTCACCGACGTGGACGACGCCGCGGTCGATACGACCGGTGGCCACGGTGCCACGACCGGTGATCGAGAACACGTCCTCAATCGGCATCAGGAAGGGAAGGTCGGTCTGGCGGACCGGCTCCTCGATGTAGGAGTCCACCGCGTCCATCAACTCGAGGATCTTGGCCGCTGCCTCGGGGTCCCCGTTGAGCGCGTTGAGCGCCGAACCGGCGATCACCGGGATGTCATCACCCGGGAACTCGTACTCGGACAGCAACTCGCGCACCTCAAGCTCGACGAGCTCAAGCAGCTCCGGGTCGTCGACCATGTCGGCCTTGTTGAGGAACACGACGATCGACGGCACGCCGACCTGGCGTGCCAAGAGGATGTGCTCACGCGTCTGGGGCATCGGGCCATCAGCCGCTGAGACGACGAGGATCGCGCCATCCATCTGAGCGGCACCGGTAATCATGTTCTTGATGTAGTCGGCGTGACCGGGACAGTCGACGTGTGCGTAGTGTCGGGCGTCGGTCTCGTACTCGACGTGAGCGGTCGCAATGGTAATGCCGCGCTCGCGCTCTTCCGGGGCGTTGTCGATCTGGTCATAGGCCACGAAGGAGCCAGTACCACTGCGCTCATTGAGCACCTTGGTGATGGCCGCAGTAAGTGTGGTCTTACCATGATCGACGTGACCAATCGTTCCCACGTTGACGTGGGGCTTGGACCTATCGAACTTCTCTTTGGCCATCAAACGCTCCTGTCAGGCACACGTGCCAAGCGGACCATCCGCAAGGCGTAGCTTCCGGACCACTGATTCTATCCCCGGCATAGAAAGCGCGCTGAAGAGCGCGCAGGTAGAGCCAAGGGTGCTCTTTAGAGCCTGAGAAGAGTAGCGAGGGGCACGCTCCGTCGCAAGGCCATCTGGGGCCTTGGCGACAGGACCTTCGCAGAAAGGTCCCCGTCCATCGCTAGCATCGTTGCGTGAGCGTAGACGAACTGGTCGGACGACTACGGGGTCAGATCGCCGGAACCATCCGGGCTGATATGGCCACCCGTGAGCTGTACGCGAGTGATGCAAGCCTCTATCGCCGCCGACCCAAGGCAGTCGTGCGCGCGGGCGCACCCGCTGATGTTGAGGCCGCAATGGGCGTTGCGCGTGAACTCGGGGTGCCGATCACGATGCGTGGAGCCGGGACGAGCCTCGCTGGCCAGGCGGTCGGCGTGGGTTTGGTGGTCGACACAAGCGCACTGGATCGGTGCGCGATCGACCCCGACAACCGGAGTGCCTGGGTCGATCCCGGGGTGGTCCTCGACGATCTGAACCGGGCCGCATCGGTCCATGGTCTGATGTTTGGTCCTGATGTGGCAACGGCCAACCGGGCGACGCTCGGCGGCATGATCTCCAACAATTCTGCCGGGGCGCGATCGATTGTCTGTGGTCTGACGGCCGATCACGTGCGCGAGCTCGAGGTCGTGCTCGCCGACGGAACCCGCGCGCGCCTGCGCCGCGGCAGCCCTCCCCCGCCGCAACTGGCCGCCTGCCAGCGTCTCGGTGCGCAGTGGTCCGGACCGACGCTCTTGCGGCGCGTCTCCGGGTACAACATCGATGCCCTGGCCGGAGCCGATCCCGACTGGCCCCGCGTGATCTGCGGGTCCGAAGGAACCCTGGCACTCATCACCGGGGCCCGTCTGGGGCTGGTGCCGATCCCCGCGGCCCGCGGCTTGGCCCTCCTGGCATTCGCCGACGTTGATGGCGCCCTGGATGCGGTCATCGAGCTCCTTGACTCGGCGCCCTCGGCGATTGAGCTCATGGACGCCGCTATGCTCGACCCCGCGAACCGTGCTCCGGCGACGGCGGGTCTCAGCGACTTTGGCCGCGGGGTGGGCGCACTGCTGGTCGTCGAGTACAGCGGCGCACCCGACGTGGTGCGGGACCGCGTTGGAGCGATCCCGGAGGCGCGCGCGATCCTCGACCCTGCGGGCCAGGACGCTGTGTGGGCGGTGCGCCGCGCCGGGATCGCGCGTGCGCTACGCGGCGAGGGTCTCGAAGGACACCATGTCCCCACCGCCGATGCGGCACCACTGCCGTTCATTGAAGACCCCGCGGTACCACCGGCGCGCTTGGCCTCCTTCGCCCGCGAGGTACGCGCGCTGCTGGCTGGCGAGCGACTGCCGGCGGTGTGGTACGGACACGCCAGCGTCGGCTGCCTGCACATTCGCCCGCTGATGGACCTGCGCCTGCCCGGCGCGACGGCCCGGTTGCGTCGGATCGCCGAGGGCGTTGCGGACCTGGTGGCCACCCACGACGGGTCGCTTTCGGGTGAGCATGGCGACGGACGCGTACGAGGCGAGTTGTTGCCGCGGATGTACCCGCCAGCCACGATGGACGCCTTTGCCAGCCTCAAGCGCGCGCTTGACCCAGAGGGGCTCCTGAATCCCGGTGTGCTCGTCTTTCCTGACCGGCTCGACTCGG
>JADGPH010000017.1 GCA_017882555.1 Thermoleophilia bacterium | reverse complement strand
AGTCACCGGTCTAGGTTGCGTGCGCCTGCTTGATCAGGGTCTTGCCGAAGTCCCACATCAAGCCGGAGCCGCGGTGGGCGTCGTGCATCACGTCCACGAAGGCATCCACGAAGTACTCGACATCGGCAGTACCAATGGTCAGCGGCGGGATCAGTTTAATCACCTCGAGGTGGTCAGCGGATACCTGCGTGAGGATGCGGTGGCGGTGAAACAGCGCATGCACAACGGTTTGCGCGAACAGTCCTTTGCGTGCGGCCTGCAGCGCGGCCCACGAGCCGCGCAACTTCCACGACGAGGGGCGCCCGAATTCGATGCCGATCATGAGCCCGCGTCCGCGCACGTCGTCGATCATCTCGAAGCGGTCAACCAGGTCCGCCAGGCGCGAGCGCAGCAGGTCGCCCGTCACGCGAGCGTTGTGTATGAGGTCTTCCTGATCGATGACGTGCAGCGTCGCGAGCCCCGCGGCCATGGCTTGGGCGTTGGAACCGAATGTCGAGTCATGCACGAGGACCCGGTCCATGGACGAATACACCTTCTGGAAGATCCAGTCGCGCGCGAGGGTCGCCCCGATGGGGATGTAGCCACCTGACAGCGCTTTTGCGGTCGCGACGATGTCGGGTTCGACACCGTCGTGCTCGTAGGCGAAGAAGTCGCCCGTACGTCCAACGCCGCTTTGTACCTCGTCGACGATCAACAGTGCACCGTGCCGCTGCAACAAGGCATGCGCTGCCGGCAGGAATCCGGGCGGCGAGACCGCGACCCGCTTGCCTTGTATCGGCTCAATGACGAAGCCGGCAACATCACCGCGCCGGAGTTCGTACTCGAGTGCGTCCAGGTTGCCGAACGGGATCCGCGTGTCGGGCAGTAGTGGATCGAACCCCGATCGGAACTCCGCCGCACCGTTGACCGACAGTGACCCGACGGTCAAGCCGTGAAACGCGTGCTCGCAGTAGATGATGCGGGGACGCCCCGTCGCGTAGCGCGCGAACTTCAGCGCCGCTTCGACCGATTCGGTCCCACTATTGCTGAAGTAGACGCGGTCCAGATGTGGCACGCGCGAGAGCAGCGCCTCACCAAGCAGTCCCGCGAGCGGAGGCGCGTCGAACTGGGTGAGGTCGGCGAGCCCCAGATCGAGAACATCATGAAGGGCCTTGCGCACCGTCGGATGGTGACGTCCGACCGCGAACACGCCGAACCCGGCCAGCATGTCCAGATAGCGATCGCCCTCGGTGTCGTAGAAGTAGGCGCCCTCGCCGCGCGTGTAGACCTTGTCGAACCCGATCGTATGCAGCATCCGAGTCAGCTGTGGGTTCAAGAACTCGCGCTGGAGCGCATAGCGTTCGCCCCCTCGTCGCGCGAGTAGGCTTGGCAGATCGAAAGGCTCGCGGATGTTCACCGGAGACGGCACCTTTGTGTCTGATCCTGGGGCAGGCTGGTCGGGCATTCTTGTATGTTCTGCGCGCTGACGGATACGGGAAGCGTGAGATTACCCGGAATTCGCACACGGCTGCCCTCGACACCGGTCAATTATTTTGCCCTTGCCTTCAGGTCAAGATCAGAGTCACTGGCGAGCGGCCCGCGAGCATCGCGTGAGCTCGACTGAGCCAGCCGCTCAGGATCCATGGGTGACGCTCGACGACATCGCGTCCCGCTCGGCGCGACAGATGCGGGCAGAGAACTTCCCGGTCGCGTTGCGCGCGCTGCCGCGCGGACCGCGCGCGCAGTTGGCCCGGGTGTACGAATTCGCTCGCTTCGTCGACGACGTCGGCGACTCGGCGCCGGGGGATCGTCTCGCCCTGCTGGACATGATCGATGCGGATGTGCGGGCGCTGTCGCGGGGCGGTGCCACGCTCCCGCCGGTCGTGGGGCTCCGCCCGGTCCTCGACGCGTGCGCGGTACCCGTTGATCCGTTCCTGGACCTGATCCAGGCCAACCGCATGGATCAGGTCTCGACGCGCTACGACTCTTTTGACGAGCTGCTGGGCTACTGCCGGCTGTCTGCTGCGCCCGTTGGGCGAATCGTCCTTTACATCGCGGGCGCCGCGTCCACGGCAAACATCGCCGACTCAGATGCGGTGTGTGCGGCGCTTCAGGTTCTGGAGCATTGCCAGGACGTCGGTGAGGATGCCCGCCTCGGGCGCGTCTACTTGCCCGCCGTGGAGCTTCGGATGGCCGGCGTTCCGGAGGACGACCTGTTTGCCGCCGCCACCTCTCCCCGACTCCGACGCGTCATCTCGGTGCAGGTCGCCCGCTCGTACGAACTCCTCGGCGCGGGTCGGGGACTGGTCGGGCGCCTGTCGGGATGGGCCCGATTCGCGGTGTCCGGATACGTGGCGGGGGGACTGGCGACGGCGGGCGCGCTGCGGTCCGCCGACTACCGGGTGCTCGAACGGCACATTGGTCCGGGAAAGGCCCGCACGGCCCTGTACGCGGCCCGACTCATGGTCAGGACCTGAGTGCGGGCTGATCAGGCCACGGTCGCTGAGGCCTACCGCGAGTGCGAGCGCATCACGCGGCAGCAAGCGCGGAACTTCTCCTGGGGAATCCGGCTCCTCCCCGGGCCCAAGAAGATGGCGCTTTCGGCCATCTATGCGATGGCTCGTCGCATCGACGACATCTGCGACGGGTCGCTTCCGGCGCCGGAGAAGCTTCGACTGCTTGCCGAGGCACGTGCGGGCGCCACCGCGCCCGCGGGCCGCGACGATGATGCCGTCCTCGTCGCTCTCGACGACGCGGCGCGTCGGCTCCCGATCCCACTTGCGGCGTTCGGAGACCTCGTCGACGGCTGCCAGATGGACTTCAGGGGCCGGTCCTATGACAGTATCGACGACCTCGTGGAGTACTGCCGATGCGTCGCCGGCTCGATGGGCCGGCTCTCTCTGGGCGTCTTCAATCCACCGCTGTCGGGCGACGGGCTCCGGGAGGCCTCCGAGCGCGCCGACGCACTCGGCGTCGCGCTACAGCTCACCAACATCCTGCGCGACATCCGCGAGGACCTTGCCAACGGGCGCATCTACCTACCGGCGCACGACCTGGAGCGCTTTGGCTGTGAGCTCACGACACTGCCCGACGGCAGCTTAGATCCGTGCGACGGTGCGCTCGCGGAGGTCATCCGGTTCGAGGCGGCGCGTGCGTGGGGCTGGTACGACCGTGGCCTCAAACTGCTGGACGTGCTCGATCGACGCAGCGCCGCCTGCTGCGCAGCGATGGCGGGCATCTACTACGAGCTGCTCGGCCGGATCGCCGCCGATCCAAGCGCGGTGATGCGCGGCCGGATGTCCCTGCCCCCACAGCGCAAGCTGTGGATTGCCGGTCGAGCGATCGTGCGACCGGGTGCCCGCCGTGGCTGAGCCGGTGGCGATCGTGGTCGGCGGCGGTCTGGCGGGGATCGCGGCCGCACTACGGTTCGCGGACGCAGGACGTCAGGTGGTCCTCTTGGAGCGGCGACACCGCCTTGGGGGCTTGGCGTTCTCGTTCCAGCGCGGGCCCCTGGTGATCGACAACGGGCAGCACGTGTTCCTGCGCTGCTGCGATGCATATCGGGGACTGCTGCTTCGCCTCGGCGTGCAAGACGACGTCACGTTGCAGGAGCATCTGGACATCCCCGTCCTGCGTGCTGACGGCCGAAGTGCGCGACTGAGCAGGGTTCCCGGGGTCCCTGCACCGGCGCACCTGGGAGCCGCACTTGCCCGCTACCGACTGCTGAGCGTCCCCAATAGGGCACGCGCGGTTCGTGGGGCGCTCGCGCTGCGGCGCCTGAATCCGGCCGATCCGACCCTGGATGCGCAGACGCTCGGCGGGTTCCTGCGCGCGCACGGGCAGAATGATGCCACGATCGATGCCCTGTGGGGGGTCGTGGCGACGGCAACCCTGAATCTACGGCCCGACGAGGCGTCCCTTGCGTTGGCGGCAAAGGTCTTCCGGACGGGCCTCCTCGACCACGCCGACGCATCGGACGTGGGGTATTCGCGAGTGCCGCTGGGCCAGCTGCACTCGGTCGGTGCACTGCGCGCGCTGCGCGCGTCCGGGGTTGAGGTGCTGATGGGCCATCGGGTCGAGTCGATCGAGGCGGGCGCGGTCGTTACCGCGCGTGCTGGGTCGCAGCAGCGCACATGGGACACGGACACCGTCGTCTTGGCCACCGCGCACCGAGAAGCATTCGCCGCCGCCCCGGCGCTCGCCCAGACGCCCACGGCGTCCGCTGCCGGGTTGGGAGCAACCCCAATCGCCAACATCCACATCATCTACGACCGCCACGTCACGGACCTTCCGTTTGCCGCCGCCGTCGGGTCCCCCGTGCAATGGTTCTTCGACCGCACCGAGTCCTCGGGTTTGCGAGGTGTGCATCCAAAGGGCCAATACCTGGCCGTCACGGTCTCGGCGGCCGACGACATCGTGGCGGAGTCGAACCGCGTGCTGGGCCCGCTGTTCGTCGAGGAACTCACCCGTTTGCTGCCCGATGCACGACGCGCCAAGGTCCTGGAGGTGTTCATCACGCGCGAACGCCGAGCCACGTTCCGGCAGGCGGCCGGGTCTGTGGCGCTCCGGCCGTCGTCCCGCAGTGGGCTCCACGGGATTTGGCTGGCGGGCGCCTGGACCGACACCGGGTGGCCGGACACGATGGAAGGCGCGGTTCGCAGTGGGATCGCCGCCGCAGAGGCGGCGCTCGAGGCGCAGGCGCACGTGCCTGCGGAGGTGGCTCGATGAGCACGCCGCACACACGCCCGAGCCGACCCGCGCCCGAGTCGATCGCGAGAGTCAAAGCGCTCGTGGATCCTGTCCTCCGCGCCTCCCTGGAAGCGCTCGAGGACGACCGCATGCGACGTATCGCGACCTATCAGATGGGGTGGTGCGATGCGGAGGGCACGCCCACTCCAGGTGGTGGGAAGGCGATCCGTCCGACGTTGGCCGTGCTCTCGTCCGAAGTGGTCGGCGGCCGCTCCCAGGATGGCGTGCGGGCCGCAGTCGCGGTGGAGTTGGTGCACAACTTCTCGCTGCTGCACGACGACGTCATGGACGGCGATGTCGAACGGCGCCATCGCCCCACCGGGTGGGTGGTGTTCGGCACCGGCCAAGCGATCCTCGCCGGCAGCGCGATGCTCACGGCCGCGATCGATATCCTCGTCGATTCCGGCCCGGCGGGCCAGCGGTGCCTGCCGTGCCTGCTGACCGCGACACAGCGCATGATCGGCGGGCAGTCGCAGGATCTCGATCTCGAGGGTCGGGCGCAGGTCGACCTCGATGAGGTGCTGCGTATGGAGGCCGGCAAGACCGCCGCACTACTGTCCTGTGCCGCGTCGATCGGCGCAATCGCGGCGGGCGCACCGGTCGAGGTGGTCGACGGGCTCGCGGCGTTCGGGCGTGAGGCGGGGATCGCCTTTCAGTTGGTCGACGACATCCTCGGCGTCGCCGGTGATCCGGGTGTCACGGGGAAGTCCTCGTCCTCGGATGTTCGCGCCGGCAAGCGCAGCGCCCCGATCGTCGCTGCCCTGCGCAGCCGCTCGGACGCGTCACGACGGCTTGCCACCCTGTTGGCCGGCGGGCCGCCGGCGACCGAGGAGGACGTCACGTTGGCCACCGAGCTCATCCACGAGGCCGGCGGTGTGATCTGGGCGTCAAACGAAGCCGACGCACGCTTTGCCAGTGCGCTCGATCACCTCCACGGTCTGTCCCTGCCGAATCACGTCGCGATCGCTGACCTCGCGGCGATGGCCGACTACATCGTCAACCGGGGCCGGTGAACGAAGATGGGGGGCCCGTGATCGAGTACGCACGCCCCGACCTCGTGGACGCGCTGGGGCCGGCGCTGCAGCGCGGACAGGAACACCTTCGGGGGCTGCAGGCGCCTGAGGGATGGTGGAAAGGTGAGCTGCGCACCAACGTCACCATGGACGCCGAAGACCTCCTGCTCCGGCAGTTCCTCGGCATCCTGCGCTCCGACGAACTGGACGAGTCGGCGCGCTGGATCCGGTCCCAACAGCGCACCGACGGCACCTGGGCCACATTCCACGGGGGTCCGGGTGAGTTGTCAACGACCATCGAGGCCTATGCGGCGCTGCGCCTGGCAGGCGACGACCCCGACGCCGGCCACATGCACTCGGCGCGAGAGTTCATCCTCTCCTCCGGGGGCATCGAGGCCAGCAGGGTGTTCACCCGCATCTGGCTTGCCCTGTTCGGCGAGTGGTCCTGGGACGAGGTTCCCGCCATGCCGCCGGAGCTCGTGTTGCTTCCGTCGTGGGTGCCGCTGAACATCTACGACTGGGCCTGCTGGGCCCGCCAAACCATCGTGCCGATCACCATCGTGTGGGCCCAGCGCCCGGTGCGTCCCCTCCCGTTTTCGCTCAGCGAGCTCCGCACCGGCGTGCGGCCGACCCCATCCACGAAGGGGGCGACCGCAACGGCGTTTAATGCCCTGGACAGAGTGCTCAAGGCGTACGAACGATCTCCGGCACATCCCGGCCGCCGACTCGCTATGCGCCGCGGCGCGGAGTGGATCATCGCGCGACAGGAAGCCGACGGCGGGTGGGGTGGGATTCAGCCGCCGTGGGTCTATTCGATCCTCGCGCTCCACCTGCTCGGCTATCCGCTCGATCACCCGGTACTCGTGGCGGCGATCAATGGCCTTGAGGGCTTTCTGGTGCGCGAGCAGACATCGGTCGGCCCGGTTCGCCGCCTGGAGGCCTGTCAATCGCCGGTCTGGGATACATGCCTGGCCGTCATCGCGCTCGTGGACTCCGGAGCCGAGCCGCACGATTCGGCGGTGACACGCGCCGGCGATTGGCTGATCGGCGAAGAGATTACGGTCACCGGTGACTGGGCAGTGCGCCGGCCCCATCTTGCCCCCTCAGGGTGGGCGTTCGAGTTCGCCAATGACCGATATCCGGATGTCGACGACACGGCCGAGGTCATCCTCGCGCTACGCCACCTCACCGCAGCGCTGCCGGCATCCGGCGCGGCCATGGAGCGGGCGACACGCTGGACGGTGGGCATGCAGTCCCGCGACGGGGGGTGGGCGTCGTTCGATGCCGACAACACCCGGCGGCTGATCGAGAAGCTCCCGTTCTGCGACTTCGGCGCGGTCATTGATCCGCCGTCGGCGGACGTGACGGCCCATGTCCTGGAGATGCTCGCTCATCGCGGCCTGGCACATACCGCACCCGCGCGCCGCGGCCTCCAATGGCTGCTCAACGCCCAGGAGCCCGACGGATCGTGGTTCGGGCGCTGGGGTGCCAACTACGTCTACGGCACCGGTGCCGTTGTGCCGGCCCTGATCGCCGCCGGCATCACCGCGGATGCACCGCCAATCCGGCGCGCGGTGCGCTGGCTCGAGGAGCACCAGAACACCGACGGCGGGTGGGGCGAGGACCTGCGGTCGTACGCCGACCCAGCCTGGCACGGGCACGGCACCTCGACGGCGTCGCAAACCGCGTGGGCGCTGCTGGCCCTGTTGGCGACCGACGCGAACACCACGGCGGTCGACCGCGGCGTCGCCTGGTTGATCGAAACCCAACGACCCGATGGCGGATGGGACGAGGAGCTCTACACTGGGACGGGCTTCCCCGGTGACTTCTACATCAACTACGCGATGTACCGACTCGTGTTCCCCCTCAGCGCGCTCGGACGATACATGGCTGCACGCAAGACACCCACATGACGCGGCTACTCGTGATCACGGCGCTGCGCACCGAGTACGGCGCGCTGCGCGGGCACGTGGATGGCGCCCGCCTGGAGCGCTGCGGTATGGGTCCTCTGCGTGCACGCCAGTGGTCACCCACCGCGGGCGAGGCGCCCCGTGCGGTGGTCGTGGCTGGCCTGGCGGGCGGTTTGGACCCCACAATGCGCCCAGGTGATGTGCTGGTCGCCAGCGAGGTGCGCGATGCCGACGGGTGCGCGATGCTCCGCGCGGCGGCACCGCTGGTCGCCGTGCTGCGCAGTCTCGGGTTGCGGGTGCACAGTGGGCCGCTGATCAGCGCCGACCGGATTGTTGACAGCGCGGCCGAGCGAGCGGACCTTGCGGCGACCGGCGCGCTTGCCGTCGACATGGAGTCGACCGTCCTCGTGCGCACCGTTCGTGAGCAACTCGGCGAGATCCCCGTGGCGGTGGTTCGCGTCATTGTCGATACGCCGACGAGCCCGTTGGGCGGTATCGGCACCGTTCCCGCGGGCATCCACGCGCTCCGGACGCTTCGCGCAATCGGCCCGCGACTTGGTCAATGGGCCGACATGGCGGGCCCGCACCGCGTCGTCTTGGCGGCCCCGCGCTCGTTCTGCGCCGGGGTCCAACGCGCGATCGACGTCGTCGAGTTGGCGTTGCAGCACTACCCGCATCCAATCTACGTTCGCCGCCAGATCGTGCACAACGCACACGTCGTGGCCGAACTACGGCGGCAAGGTGCGGTTTTCGTCGAGGAGCTGGACGAGGTACCCGATGGGAGCACCGTCGTGTTCTCGGCGCACGGCGTGGCACCCGCGGTGCACGCGGAGGCCGAACGGCGCGAACTCACCGTCATTGACGCCACCTGCCCGCTCGTCACCAAAGTGCACAACAGGGCACGGCGCTTCCTGGCGCGCGGCGATACGGTGTTCCTGATCGGACATGCCGGTCACGATGAGACAGAGGGAACCATGGGACAGGCACCGGGACAGATCACGCTGATCGAGAACGCCGCGGAGGCCGAACGGGTGACCGTCGAGGATCCCACCCGCGTAGCATTGCTCATGCAAACCACACTGGCCGTCGACGAGGTGGCCGATACCGTCGAGGTGTTGCAGCGACGCTTCCCACAGATCAAGTCCGCCAACAGCGACGACATCTGTTACGCGACAACCAATCGGCAGCAAGCTGTCTCGGCCATCGCCGACGAGGCCGACGTCGTCATCGTGCTCGGCTCCGGAAACTCGTCAAACTCACTGCGCCTCGTCGAGGTGGCCGAACGTCACGGCGCACCGGCACATCTCATCGACGATGTCACAGAACTCCGGCCCGAGTGGCTGACTGGCCGCACGAGCGTGGGCATCACCGCAGGCGCATCCGCGCCCGCGCACCTCGTCGACGAGGTGATCGCTGCGCTGGGTGCGCTGGGACCGCTCGAAGTCGTCGAACGTGTGATCACCAACGAGGGCGTCGCGTTCGCCCTACCCAAGGGAGTAGCAGTCTGATGGCAATCCCCCTGCGTCAAGGTTCACGTATCGGCTGGTACCTGTTCACCCAGAAGGTTCGCCGGCGCAAGAAGTTCCCACTGATCGTCGAACTCGAACCGCTGTACGCGTGCAACCTCAAGTGCAACGGCTGCGGCAAGATCCAGCAGCCGACCGAGGTGCTCCGTCAGAGGATGCCCGTCGAGCGTGCCGTCGCGGCCATCGAGGAATGTGCCGCGCCCATGGTGTCGATTGCCGGGGGCGAACCGTTACTGCACCCGCAGGTCGACGTCATCGTCAACGAGCTGATCAAGCGCAAGAAGTACGTCTATCTGTGTACGAACGCCGAACTCGTGCGCAAGTGGTGGGACAAGTTCTCGTTTAGGCCGTCGCCGTACTTCTCGTTCGCCATTCACATCGACGGCCTACGCGAGCGCCACGACGCGTCGGTCGCACGGGACGGCGTCTTCGACGAGGCGATCGCGGCCATCAAGTTCCTCAAGGAGAAGGGGTTCCGAGTCACAACGAACTCGACCTTCTTCAACACCGACACCCCACAGACCATCATCGATGTCCTGAACTTTCTCAATGACGAAGTCCAGGTCGACCAGATGATGATCTCGCCGGCCTACGCGTACGAAAAGGCGCCGGACCAGGATCACTTCCTCGGTGTCACCGAGACCCGAAAGCTATTCGCGCAAGCCTTCGCCGGGGGTAATCGTCGGCGCTGGCGCCTGAACCACTCGCCGTTGTTCCTGGACTTCCTCGAGGGCAAGGCCGACTTTGGCTGCACCGCTTGGGGTATCCCGTCGTACTCGCTGCTTGGCTGGCAACGACCGTGCTACCTGATGGCCGACGGGTACACCAAGACCTACAAAGAGCTGCTCGAGACTACGGATTGGGACGCCTACGGGCGCGGCAAGGACCCGCGATGCGACAACTGCATGGCCCACTGCGGGTATGAGCCGACCGCCGTACTGGCGACCATGGGCTCGCTCAAGCAGAGCCTGCGCGCACTCCGGGAACAGGGCTAACCGGTGTGCCGCGGTTGGCCGTGCTGCCGGCACGCGGGATCAGCCCCGGCGCGATGATGCACGCGATCGGCCCCGTCCCAGGCGGGGCCGGTACTCTTTGACCCCGGGCGCCCGGGGCATCGAAGACGTTGAGCGATCGCCGACGCCGCGTCACCGAGGTGGGGTACTCACGTCCACGGACACCCAGCGGCGGCGCATCCGCTTGCGGGGTCCTTAGTTCCCAGGCGGGTCGCCGCCCTCGAAAAGAGCCAGGATCGCACCCACCAGTTCCGGATGGGCCACCGCGATGCCTGCGGGCCGCTCGTCGGTCGCATCGAGGAGGACGACCTCGCCACCGGACTCGGTGACCAGAAGCCGGCCGGCCATCCAATCCCATTGCTGGACCCCCCGCTCGATGAACGCATCAAGACGACCCGCCGCAACCCACGCCAGGTCAAGCGCGGCCGCGCCGAAGCGCCGCACGTCGCGCAGCTGCGGAAGCGCGCGCACCAACACTTCGGCCTGCCGATGCCGCTCCGCGGCCGAGTAGTTGAACCCCGTCCCGACGAGCGCCCGACCGAGCTCCGGCGGCGTGGAGATCTGCAGGCGACGGGTGCCCAGCCACGCACCGCCGCCCCGCAGCGCGACAAAGGTCTCGCGGCTGCTGGGGTGCATGACCACCCCGGCGACGGGCCCGTCGCGGTCACAGACCGCGACACTCACGGCCCAGTGCGGGATGCCCCACAGATAGTTGGTGGTGCCATCCAGCGGATCGATCACCCACCACAACCCCGACGAACCCGTCAGCGCGCCGCCCTCCTCGGCCACCCGGCCATCGTGCGGACGCTCGGTGTCGAGGACCTCATCGATCGCTTGCTCGGCGGCCCGGTCCGCATCGCTGACCAGGTCGGTATCGGTGCTTTTGGTGCTGACGCCCGACGATGGTCGGTCGGCACGCATCAACAGCTCGCGGGCGGCTGCATCCGCGGCACGCAGCGCCGTCTCGATGAGTTCCTCGGGGAGGGCCATTGGGCGTATCCTGACCGATTGGCGGCCCCGGCGGCCCGGCCGGCCATCGTCCGACCAAATCTGACGATCGCCCGCTAACATCGTAAGTGATGTCTGAGAACACCATCGCCCAGATCGACCTGATCGCTCCGCGCAGTTACTGCGCGGGCGTCGAGCGCGCCATTGAGACCGTCGAGCGCGCCCTCGCGGAGCTCAACCCGCCCGTCTACGTGCGCGGCGAGATCGTGCACAACCGCCACGTGGTCGAGACCCTCACCGCACGCGGGGCCATCTTCGTCGCCGACGAGCGGGAGGTGCCCGAAGGTGCCACGATCATCCTGTCCGCGCACGGCGTCGCGCCCGAGGTGCACGCCAACTGCGCCGCGCGTAGCTTGCGGGTAATCGACGCGACCTGCCCATTGGTCAGCAAGGTCCACGCCGAGGTCCGGCGGTACGCGGCAGGCGGGGCCACGGTGTTGCTGGTCGGCCACGCCGATCATGAGGAGGTCATCGGCACCTCGGGCGAGGCACCCGAATGGGTGATCGTGGTCGAGGACGTCGAGCAAGCCCGCAGCGTGCAGGTTCCCGACCCCGACAACGTCGCGCTGACGACCCAGACGACCCTATCGCTTGACGACACCGCCGAGATTGTCCAGGCACTTCGCGAGCGGTTTCCTGCGCTACGGTCGCCGGCGAACGGTGACATCTGCTATGCGACACAGAACCGGCAAGACGCCGTCAAGGTCGCCGTGGACGCCGGGGCGGACCTTGTCCTGGTGGTCGGATCGCAGAACTCCTCGAACTCCAACCGCATGGTCGAGGTTGGGCGAGCTGCCGGTGCCGAGGCACACCTCATCGAGAACGTGGACTCGGTCGATCCCGCCTGGCTCGCCGGCAAGCACCGCGTTGCACTCACCGCCGGTGCATCGGCGCCTGAGGTCCTCGTACATGAGGTGGCGGCCTTCCTCGAGAGCCATAACTTCGACCGCACGGGCTCGGACACCCCAAGTGCCGAAGGGGTCTTCTTCAGCATCCCGCGGGAGTTGCGGCCCCGCTAGCCCCCCGGCACCACGGCGCGCTGCGGGCGGGGCACCTACCCGGTCAACAGCGTTGGTGCCGTAATCGGCGCATGGCCCGCCAAGCGCACGCGCACCTCTGCCCCATCGAGCGCGAACCGCGGATCGATCTCGAGATCCACCGGCTCGCCGTCGCTACCGTGCGCAACGGCGATCCCCGCTGCGGCAAGCCACCGCGCATACAGGCGATTGACATCGCGGCGGCAGGTCGCGGGTGAGTCGGCGCCCGACGCGTTCTTGATCGGACTGAACTGCTCCTCGCGGGCGACCTCGACGGTGATCGAGGCACGCGCCATCGGCAGGGCGTCGAATATGAAGGTCTCGAACTTCATCGCGTTCGGTTGATCGGGTGCGACGATCCGCCCGGCGGAATCGAGGTGCGGCACCCGCTTGAGCGCTCGGTGATACGGCAGTTGCAGGCCTCCATCGGTGAGCGTGCGGGCGAACGCCAGCTCGATGCAGTGGGTCGCGACATTGCCCGCCCACAAGATCAAGTCCCCCTGCGGATCGCGCGCCGCCGAGGTCTCGGCATCCAGGTCCGAGTACTCGACGACGACCGTGCGACCGTCGCGGCGCGCGATCACGCCGACCCGTTCATCGGGTTCGCGCTTCCGTACGGCGAGGTTGGACATGTCAGCACCCGCAGCAAGGTGATGACCGACAAACAGCGGATCCGCGATGCTCGTCAGCGGGTTGTCCACCTGGAAGGTAAAGAGCGTCTGGATGCCGCGATCGGCCAGCCGATCAAGGGCCCCGGAACGCCGCAACGCCAGCAGCAGCCCCCCATGCCCATCCGGCGACAGGGCCAAGCGCCCCGGTGCCTCCAGGAGGATCTCCCCCGTGACGCGATCGACGGCAGGCAGCGTGCCCTGGACGACAAACTCCACCGAGCCGGGATCCAGGTCGAACCAGTGCGCATCCGTGAACGCTTGACGGGTAACCTCGTCATTGGTCGGCGAGGTCAGAATGCACCATGGAACGGCGGCGGCGTAGCGTGCGCGAACGGCCGCGACTTTGGCGGCGTGATGGGCAAAGAGCGTGTTCCCGGTAATCGATCCGAACGGGAGGTTGCCCTTCGGGCCGTCAAATCCCAACCGTGTGCCTTGTCCGCCCGCCAGCAAAGCGAGCCCGACACGACCCCCCCGCAGCGCCTCCTCACCCACCGCGCGGGCCGCACGGTCGCGGGCGTCATCATCTGGCCCCCGAGCGAGCGGGATGGCATCCGGCGGGGCCAGCGCGCCGTCGAGCACCGGCGCATCGTCGTGATGCACAAACTGATCGACGAGTCGAGCCACCAGCCCGAGATCCAGCGCGGCGATCTGCGCTGCCAGGCGCTCGGCATCACCCGGCGCGGCATCCGCAAGCGCGGCGACTAGGTGACCTTGACCTGCCGCGCGAAGGCGTGCGCTGGCCTGCACCCCGAGCACCACCGGTTACGCGATCTTCACGGCGACCTTGAGGGTTCCCTCGCGCCGCTCGGACATCATCCGATACCCGTCGGCCGCATCGTCAAGCGGCAACTGATGCGTGACCATCGGGCTCGGGTCGATTTCGCCTGCGCCCAGCAACGCCAGCAGACGCGGGATGTAGAGACCCGTCGGGACCAAGCCGCCACTGATGGTGATGTTGCGGACGAATTGGTCGAACCAGTTGACACTGGCGGTATTTCCCATGAAATGGTCCATGCCCAGGCACGAGATCGTGCCGCCGGAGCGGACCGATCCGTGGGCCGCCTGCAGAGAGCCGGAGTTGGACACAGAGTCGATCACGACGCGTGCGCCCTGACCACGGGTACTGTTGCGGGCGTACTCGGTGATCTCCTCGATGTCGCGCACGTCGCTCGTCGCGGTCGCGCCCAGCTTCCGTGCAATTGCCAGACGATCTTCATGATGGCCGAAGCAGACGATGTTCTCGGCGCCCATGGCGCGTGCGCAGTGCACCGCCGAGAGCGCCACCGCTCCGTCTCCGATGACGACCACGTCGTCGCCCGGATGCAGGCGCCCGGTGACCAGTCCGTGCATCGCGGTCGACATCACGTCGATGATCGGCAGAAGCTTGGTTTCGTGCTCGGGGGCCGAAACCTCATCGGGGATCTTGACCATGGTGGACTGGGCGAGCGGCACGCGGGCATATTCGGACTGCCCGCCCTCGACGACGCCGCCGTGCTTCCACAGCCGCGGCGCCCATCCGAACATCGACATCTGCTCACAGCTCGATCGGATGCCCTCTTGACACCAGATGCAGTGGCCGCAGCTGACCCCAACGGCGACCAGCACACGATCTCCGGGAGCAAAGCCGTGAACCTCGGACCCCACCTCTTGAATCGTGCCCAGAAACTCATGGCCAAGACGTGCGCCGGGTGCGAACCCAAACGCTTCACCGGCGTGAAGGATATGCAGATCCGAGCCACAGATGCCGGCCATCGATATCTTCACAATGGCATCCGTGGGTGACAAGAGCATCGGGTCAGCGACATCCTGAACCTCGACATTTCCGTTTCCTTGAAAGGTCAGACCGCGCACCAGTGCCCCCAGATCCTCATTGAGATTTCAGCTCAGACCACTTCGCGACAGGGTGTCGCCGAGATCCATGACCAGGCCGGTCCAAAACGGGCCAAACTCCCCATACACCGCACTGACTTCGTCGAATCGCATCTCGTAGACAATGTCTTTGATGACCGTGGGGTCGTCCGCGAGCAGGGTCACGCCCCACTCCCAGTTATCGAGCCCGGTCGCACCGGTGATCAACTGCACGACGCGGCCCGCGTACTTACGTCCCACGCGTCCGTGACCGAGCATCAGGCGCTTCCGCTCGGCAAAATCGAGCTGGTACCAGTTGGCACCGACCAGGCGCGTCTTGGACATCGGGTAGAACGCGATCACGCGCCGATTCGGGAGGCGGGGGTACAGGCGATCGTGGTGGTACTTGGCCATGCGGTCGCGCCACACCGCCAGGGCGCCCGCAACATCCTCGGTCCCGTCGGTGGCAAGGCGGGCCCGCTCGTCCGCTTCGGTGGTCGTGTACTCCGACAGTTCCGTGACCGAGAAGAACGATGCCACACACCGCACCGGCGCCCCGAGGATCTGCTTGGTACAGCGATCGAGCGCATCGAGGTCCGGGGCGATCAGCATCACCCCGATGTCCGCGCGCCCACCGAGCACGCTGAAGGTGATCGCCTGGTTTGGCTCGATCGCGCTGAAGCGGGTGATCGCCTCGCGGATAACCTCCGCGTTGCCGCCACGCCGCACCCGCAGCATGAGGTGGACCACGCCCCAGCCGTGGCCCATCACGACACCGTCACTATCTGTGTCCATGCCCATCAGGCTATCTGACGACCCAGGGTCACCGGAACGCCGCGCGCGACATGTCGATCACCATCGGCACCGCCCAACGCGGCGAACCAACTAGCCTTCGAGGATGTGCTCGAGCGCGGGCTGGACGGCCCGGCTCACCGTCACCGGCAGCAACCGCACGAATGCGTTGAGCTCGGCGGCGCTGGCGCCCCCAACGATGCCGTTGGCCAAGCGCTCAAGGACGGCCTGCTCGCGATCGCCCAGCTCGGGGGCGACCGGCTCAAGCGCATCGAGGATGCTGGCCCTCAAGTCCGGATCAAGGACTTGCAGTGAATCGATGAGCTTCTGGGGAATCTCCGCCATCGTCGGGGATTATCGCACACCGCGACACGCCGTGCGGGTCGCGGGACATCAGGATCGCGCCTCGCATGCACGCTCGCGCACCGGCGGCGACACAATTGACGGTGCGGCCGGACCGCACGGACGGCCTGCATCCACACCCTGTGGATCATGCTCGGCCGGAAACCTCCGCGCATCGCGGTGCGTCAACGATCGGTGCGACCCGGGGGCGAGCGACGCCCGCTGGCTCACCCGACGTCGATGGACCGTGGGGTGGCTGGGCGACCCGCCGCGGGCACACGCACGCCACATGTGCGGACTACTGGTCAGACTCCAGTGGCGCGCGTGGGGCGGAACCGCGGCTGACCGGCAGAACGAACCGCTGGATCCGTGCCAACACCGGCTGGTACTCCAACGCCGGCAGCTTCCACCCACGCGCGCGCGTCTGTGCAAGCGCATCCGTGAGCAAAGCCACCGCGAGATCGACGGGGACTTGGCGGAGGGGGAGCCCAAGCTCGGAGATCGGCCGCAACAGCTCGCGCCGAAATCGTGGTTCGGCGAGGTCATTCAGGAAGAACGCGTCGCGTGCAGCACCATCCAGCTCGTGGTGGTCGATCACGACGATCAGCGGCGCCCAGCGCCCGTCTTCCTTGGCGACCGCAATGATCAAGTGCTGCTGCGCCGCGTCAGTTCCCGGAGAGGTGATCCACGCATCGACCGGGGACGCGCTGAGCAGCCCCTGCACCCACGGCCGCTGGGCGTAGTGCGCGCCACCGGCCGCACGCCACGCAGCCCGTCCCAGCACTCCGTCCAGTACCGCCGCACACGCGAGACATGCATCGCGGCCAGCACTCCCGAGCTGTCCCAATTCCGCGATGATCGCCTGGGCGCGCTCCTCGTCGACATCGCGAAATACCT
>JADGPH010000097.1 GCA_017882555.1 Thermoleophilia bacterium | reverse complement strand
TCTCGGAAAAGAAGCGGTCCATCCCGACCCGGCAGGCCTCGAGTTCGCCTTGCGTCCGAGCGAGCATCAGCTGGCCGCCCACCTTGGAGATGTACGCGAGCGCCTCATGGTCCGGCGGCGAGACGCGTCCAGAGAATCGGTCACCGATATCCGATTGGATCGTGGCGGCGATCTCGGCCACGTACTCACCCTGATAGCCGTCCTCAGGCATGTGCGCAGGCTCGCCCAGGCGCTCGGCGTAACGTGCGGCCACCGAGGCACCGAAGAGGTCCATCTGCCGGCCGTAGTCGTTGACATAGCACTCGCGCCAGACCCGATGACCGACAAACTCCAGCAAGCGCGCCACCGCGTCGCCGTAGGCTGCATGCCGGGCGTGCCCGACATGCAGCGGGCCCGTCGGGTTCGGCGAGACGAACTCCAGGAGTATCGATTCAGAGCGGTCCACGCTGGCCGCCCCAAACGACGCGCCCGCCTCGACGATCCCTCGCGCCACACCCGCAAACCAGGCGGGCGCGAGGGTGATGTTCAGAAAACCGGGACCAGCGATCTCGATCCGCTCAACGATCCCGCGCAGTTCGTGGCGGCCACCCAAGCCTGCGACGATCGCTTCGGCGACCTGACGTGGAGAACGACCCGCCGACTTCGCCACGCTCATCGCGATTGGGCTCGCGATATCCCCGTGTTCCGGACGCGCAGGAGGCACAAGTGCGACGGTCGGGTGCACCACGCCAGATGCCGTGGTGGCATCGGCCGCAATCGCCTTTGCGAGCTCGTCGAGGAACGCAGTTGTCACGAATGGGCAGCTTAGCCGTCTAGTGGGGATACGGGTGCCCCTGCAGCACGCACAGAGCCCGATAGAGCTGTTCGACAAGTACGACGCGCGCAAGCTGATGCGGCATCGTGAGCGACCCGAGCGAGAACTGCTCGTCACAGCCTGCAAGCAGTTGCGCGTCGATCCCGCTGGCGCCTCCGATGACGAAGGCCACGGGACGACCCGCCGCCAAACGTCGTTCGAGCCACGCCGCGAAGTCGTCGCTGGATGCTGCCTGGCGCGCGGCGGGCGCCAGGCACACCGTCCAGGCATTGCGCACGATTCGCGTACGCATCCGTGCAGCCTCGTGGCGACGCGCATGGTCCTCGCCCCGTTGTAGCGGTTCCGGGGCCACCTCATCGGCACGAAAACTCGTCATGTGCGCGACGCGGCGCTCATATTCGATGCCCGCTTGGTCATGCGGTGGGCGCAGGCGTCCAACGCACACCAGCTGGACTGCGGGCGATCTCGGCGCCGAGACGCTCACGCCCGGCGGATCGACTCATCGACAAAGAAAAACTCCATCAAAGGATCCTAACCTCCACACGCACAACCGGCGGTGACGCGTATCGTGCGGGGTACAAGAATGGCGAAATCAGGTGCCGAGGAGGCCACCGCTGGCTGCGGTCGCGATCTTGAGTGATATCCACGGTAACCGCCAGGCGCTCGACGCGGTGCTCGAGGACGTTGCCGGCCATGGCATCACGCGGTGGTGGTGCGTCGGCGACGTCGTCGGCTACGGTGCCGACCCCGATTACGCCCTCGAGATCTGCATGAGCCAGGCCGAACGCTGCATCGCCGGCAATCATGATCTCGGCGTCGCGGGCCGGGTGCCGCTCGAAGAGTTTTCGTCATGGGCCTATGACGGGGTTGTGTGGACCCAACACGCCCTCGGCCACGAGCGTTGCGCGACGCTCGGCCAATTGGAGCCCACCGACATCGATCACGACGTCCCGATGGTGCACGCCAGCGTCCGCGACCCCATCTGGGAATACGTCGTTGGTGCGTCCGAGGCGAAGGCGTCGCTTGACTTGGTCCGCGCGCACGTGACCTGCATCGGCCACACCCACATCCCCGCGGCGTGGCACCGCCATGAGCGCGGGACGGTCGACGCGGTCCCCGCCCAGGGAATCGTGGCCCTCGCGCCCGGACGCTGGCTGATCAACCCGGGATCCGTCGGCCAGCCTCGCGACAATGACCCGCGCGCGTCATGGACAGTGCTGGATCTGGGGGCCGACACACTCGAATTCGTCCGCACCCCGTACGACGTTGGCGGCGCCCAACGGGCGATCCGCGCTGCGGGCCTGCCCGAGATCCTGGCCGAGCGCCTCGCCGAAGGGTTCTAGGTGGCCCACGGGAAGCCGATCTATCTCGACCACGCCGCGAGCACACCCCTCGATGCCGCGGTGACAGACGCCGTGATGCGGGTGCTCGCGTGTACGGGCAGCCCGGACGCGTTGCATCCGTCCGGCGAGTCCGCGGCCGCGCTCCTGGAGAACGCACGCGCGCAGGTTGCCGCGCTGATTGGCGCCGACCCCGACGAGGTGATCTTCACCGCCGGCGCAACCGAAGCCCGCAATCTCGCCGTCAAGGGGCTGCTGTCGGCCAACCGCGCACGGGGCCGTCACGCCGTCGCCAGCGTGGTCGAACACCCGGCAGTCCTCTCGGCACTGCACTCGCGCCAGCGGGAGGGCCACGAGGTGAGCTTCGTCGGCGTCGATCGAGACGGATACATCTCACCCGAGACCCTCGCTGCGGCGATGACCGCCGACACCGCCCTCGTGAGCGTTCACCACGCTCAACACGAGATCGGCACGATCCAGGATCTCGGAGGGCTGATCTCCGCGGTGCGGGGCCGACGAGCCGACGCGCGCATCCACATTGACGCTGCCGAATCGGCCGGCATCATCGAGATCGATGTGGGTGATCTCGGCGCGGATGCGCTTACCATGGGCGGCACCGCACTCGGAGCACCCCCGTGGTCGGGGGCCCTTTGGCTGCGCCCGGGCGCCCGTCTGCACCCGCTGATCGAGGGCGGCTCCCAGGAATTCGGGAAGCGCGCGGGGCCCGTAGATCTTGCCGGAGCCGTCGCGCTCGGCGTCGCGGCCAACCGCGTGCGCACACGGATTGCCACGCGTGCCGCCAAGCGCCGACGCCAGATCGAACTGCTTGCCGCACGTGTGCTTGGCATCGCAGACGTGCGGTTGAACGGCCCGGCCGTCGCTGACCGGCTGCCAGGTCACCTGCAGGTCTCGGTGCGCGGCGTCACCGGTGAGAGCCTGGCGCTGGCACTCGCGACGCGCGGGGTCGAAGTCTCTCCGGGCTCGACCTGCACTGCCGACGCCGGCAAGGCATCTCCCACGCTCGAGGCGATTGGCCGCGATTCCGTCTGGACCCATTCGGCCATCTTGATGACTATCGGCGACGCCACGACCGATGAGGAACTCCGCCGCGCCGCGGCGGTCTTGGCATCGGTCGTCACGGATCTCCGGGCCATGAGCCCGCTGGACGCATGAGCGACGCCCGGATCGTGGATGCCCTCGGGACGCACTGTCCAGTGCCGGTACGCCTCTTGGCGCGCGCGATCGCGCGCGCTCCGGTGGGCACGAAGGTCCGACTCTTGGCCGACGATCCGCTTGTCGCAATCGATGTCCCCGCATGGTGCCACACCCACGGCCACGAGATCGTGCAGTTCACCGAGTCTGGCGGGACCTGGACGGCGATCGTCGTACCCACGCACGCGGCGGATCGGTCTCGCAGCGACGACACAGACGCCTCGCAGATGCTGATCTAGGCGATACGCCGGGGGCACGCGGCGATGTGAGCGTAATCCGAATCCAATGGAGCCGCTCTCGACCTCGGCGTGCGCCCTCGTCGGTCGCCGATCGGTTGGCATCGACCGAAGGGGTGTTCGTGTGCCGGTGCCACTCGGAGGGGGGATCGGTGCGGGCACGGCTGAGTTGGAACCGCGCGTGCACGCTGGGAATCGCGACCCGACGCTGCGACCGGATCACATACCAGAAGCTGTTCTCGGTGGAGACGGCACCGTGGCTCGGTCGCACGACAGTTGCGCGCCCGACGACATCCTCACCGACGCGCCGATGCCCGGCCCCGATCGACGCCGGTCACACACATCATGTTGATCCTTGCCGGACGTCTCAGCGGGATGCGGCAGGCAGCTTGATGCCAGCGGGCACACGCGACCGCAGTGCCGGATTCGCGGCAATTGCGGTTGCCAGCAGAGCCCCGCCCTCGGCGGCCTTGCCGTGCTGTGCCAGCAGCAGACCCAGGTTGAACTGCGCGTTCACGTAGTGCGGAGAAATCGTCAGCAAGTGGCGCAGGGTGGCAATCGCCGCCTGCGGATTGGTGGCCGCCTGCAAGTCCGCAAGGTTGAACAGCGCCGAGGCCATCTTCGGGTCAATCGTCAGTGCGCGCCGATACGCGGCTTCTGCGGCGGATGAGTTGCCCAGAGAGCCCTCCGCGACACCGAGGTTGTGCGTCGCGTTCGCGCTGTTCGGATTCTCTGCGACCACGTCAGTGAAGTATGTGGCCGCAAGCTGGTACTTCCCCGCGTTCAGCGCGGCAACTCCGGCTGAGAACACCTGTGCAGGCGTCGTCGGGGTCACGGCCGAGCTGCTACCCCCACACCCCGCAAGAACCGCGCCGTGAGTGCAATCGCTCCAACGCAGCACATCGCTCGCGTCGCACGTGCGGCACGAGTGGGTATTGGGTGCCTGCTCATAAGTCCTCCGAGTTGTCCGGTCATGCCCAGCTGAGACGCGTCTGCAACACCAATGGGGGTCGGCCGACGAGGTAACGCCACCGCCTGACGGCAACCTCAGGGTGCAATGAGGATCCCGTCGGGCCCCGATCGTGTCGCATCATTCATCGGTACGCGTCGGGGTGCTCCTGAGATTTCGGCCCACCGCAGGTCACGCGCCCCGACACGCGTCGGCCTGGCAACGCATCGTTGACACAGAATCGAGCTCTCGGAGAACCGGCTCCGCCCCGCCTCGGAGTCCAACGACGGTGTGCAGTCCGGTCGCCCGCCGATTGGGGCGGAGGCACGTCGAGAAAAGGGGTCCCGATGATGTGCGCCATCCGCAGGGCGTCATGCCTGGACCCGCCGAAGCGCTCCGAGATTGGTGGATGCGCCGGTATCCTCGGTCGCGTTGGAAACCGCCATGGACCACGGCCACGGCGCGTGGACACCACGGCTCGCCGCGACGCACGGCACGGGGACCGCCCGGCGCGCACGACCTCGCTAACGGGCGTTCACCAACGGGGTCCCCGTCATCTGTCGTGGGACATCCCAACCCATCAACCCACACAGTGTCGGACTGACATCCCCAAGGGCGCCGGTTGACAATGACAAGCCGGGGCGATCGATCCACAGTGGGACCGGATTGGTCGTGTGGGCCGTGTTGGGTGATCCGTCGGGCTCCAACATCGCCTCGCTGTTGCCGTGGTCGGCAGTAACGACCAGGAGCCCGCCCTTACCAGCGACCGCCGCGCGGATCTGCTCCATGCATGTGTCCACCGTCTCGATCCCTGTCACCGCTGCGGCAATCACCCCGGTGTGCCCGACCATGTCGGCGTTCGCGAAGTTCACGACGAGCAACTCATACGGCTGCTCAAGCCCGGCGAGGACGGCGTCGCGCACTCCCGTTGCGCTCATTGCGGGCGCGTGGTCATAGGTTGCCACGTCTTGCGGAGACGGCACGAGCACGCGATCTTCGCCATCGAACGGAGCTTCGCGACCGCCGTTGAAAAAGAAGGTCACGTGCGCGTATTTCTCGGTCTCCGCCACGTGCAGCTGCCGTCGTCCGGCCGCGCTGACCGACTCCGCAAGGCCCTGCCGTACATCTTCGGCGTCAAAGAGTAACGGCAGGTCCCACTCGCGGTTGTAGCGGGTCATTGTCACGAAATGGCACGTCGGGGGGTGGGCACCGCGGTCAAACCCATCAAAGCCGGGTTGCGTGAACGCCTGGGTCAGTTGGCGTGCGCGGTCCGGGCGAAAGTTGAAGTAGAGCACCGCGTCGCCGTCGCGAATGCGACCGATGTTGGGATCGCCCACGACGGTGGCCTTGATGAATTCATCACCCACGCCCGCGGCATAGGACTGGCGCACGGCGTCCGCCGCCGTCACCGCGTGATGATCGGCAATACCCCACACCATTGCGTTGTAGGCCGCTGCCGTTCGCTGCCACCGCTTGTCACGGTCCATCGCGTGGTAGCGACCACACACGCTGACCACCGGAACGAGCGCCTCGATCTGCTGGATCGCCGCCAGTCCGGCATCGGGCCGTGTGTCGCGCCCGTCGGTGAAGGCGTGGACGTAAAGCCGTTCGACACCAGCACGACGGGCGACCTCGATCAGCGCCAGCAAATGGCGTGACGCCGCGTGCACACCGCCGTCACCAACGAGGCCGACAAGATGCAACGCACGCTCGCGACCGACCCGCAGCGTGTCCACCAGAACAGGATTGTGTGCGATCTCCCCGGCTGCAATCGCCTCGTCAATCCGCACCAGCATCTGCGGGACGCGGCGTCCAGCGCCGAGGTTCAAGTGCCCGACCTCCGAATTGCCCTGCTGCCCGTCGGGGAGCCCGACCGCAAGTCCCGACGCGACCAACTGACTCGCCGAGCCTTCGCGCGCCAGGGCATCGAGGGCCGGCGTCCGAGCAAGTGAGACCGCATTGCCGGGTCCGGGCGGTGCGATCCCGAAACCGTCGATCACGACCAACACCAGTGGTCCGCGGACCGCTGTGCTCATGCCGCCGCCTCCACGATCCGCGCAAAGCTCTCGGGGTCGAGGCTGGCCCCACCGACCAGCGCCCCGTCGATGTCGGGTGCGGCCATCAGTTCGCGAGCCGTCGCGGGGGTGACGCTCCCGCCGTAGAGAATCCGCAGAAGATTCGCATCCAATCGGTTCGCTGCCGCGGCACGCACTCCGGCGATCGCCTCTTGGGCCATATCGGGTGTCGCCGTCCGGCCCGTGCCGATAGCCCAAATCGGCTCGTAGGCGACCACGACGCGATCGATCTCGCCCGGGTCCACGGCCGCGAGCGCCGAGGCCAGCTGCGCCGCCAGCACCTCCACCGTGACACCCGCCTCACGCTGGGCCAAGGACTCCCCAATGCAGATGATCGTCCGCAGGCCCGACGCCAACGCCACGCGCACGCGCGCGGCGACCATCGCGTCAGTCTCACCCATCGCCCGACGCTCGGAGTGGCCGAGGAGGGTGCCCCGGGCCCCACAACTGAACACCATCGAGGCCGAGACCTCACCGGTGTGCGGACCGCTCGGCTGGTCGCTGACCGTCTGCGCGGCGACCCACGCACCATGACCCTGCAATGCTCCCGAGACGGGCTCCAGCGCGGTGAACGGCGGGCACACCACAACCTCCACTCCCGCCGGCACCTCAGGAAGTCGTGCGCGGAAGCCCACACACCATTCGCGGGCCTCGGCGGGCGTCTTGTGCATCTTCCAGTTCCCCGCGATCAGCGGGAGACGATCGCGCATTCCTACCCCCGATGTGGCAGTGCAGCAACCCCAGGCAACACGCGGCCCTCCATCATCTCAAGCGCGGCGCCGCCGCCGGTTGAAACATGCGTGAATGTGTCGACCAGACCGAATTGGGCGACGGCCGCTCCAGAGTCGCCACCCCCGACGACGGTGACACCCGGTGCGTCGGCCATCGCATCGGCGACAGCACGGGTCCCATCGGCAAACGCCGGGATCTCAAAGGCCCCCATCGGGCCGTTCCAGAACACCGTGCCCGCATCGGCGATCACCTCGCGATAGGTCGCGGCGGTCTTCGGACCAATGTCGACACCCATCCATCCGTCGGGGATCCCGTCGCTTGCGACGACCTGCAAGGTGGCCTCGTTGGCGAAGCGATCGGCCACCAGGATGTCGGACGGAAGCTCCAGCATGCAATTCAGGCGCACCGCGCTCTCCAGCAATTGACGTGCCACCTGCTGGCCGTCGGGGCCTTCGTGGAGGCTTGCCCCCACGGCGTCCCCCGACGCCGCCAAGAACGTAAAGCACATCGCGCCACCGATCAGCACGCGATCGCAGCGCTCGAGCAGCGTCTGGATCAGCGGCAGCTTGTCGCTGACCTTCGATCCACCGAGGACGGCGACAAACGGGTGGTGCGGACGCTCCAGCAGCCCACCAATGGCGTCCACCTCGCGTGCCATCAATGAGCCCGCACACGATGGCAACAGGTGCGCGACGGCCTCGGTCGAGGCGTGCGCGCGGTGCGCGGCCCCGAAGGCGTCGTTGACGTAGTGCGTGAACCCCGCCGCCAACGCCGCCGCGAACACGGGGTCGTTGGCCTCTTCTTCGGCGTGGAAGCGAACATTCTCCAACATCACGATCTCCCCGGGTGCCAGGGCCTCGACACGTGACTGCACCTCGGGACCGACGCAATCCGGCAGCAGCTCTACGCGCCGCACCAATAGTTGAGCGAGACGCGTCGCGCAGGGGGCCAGCGAATACTCGGGCCGGGGGTGTCCCTTGGGGCGGCCGAGATGGCTGCAGACCCCAACGGCGGCGCCGCGGCGCAGCAGCTCACGAAGCGTCGGCACACTTGCAACGATCCGCGTGTCGTCAGTGATGCGACCGCCCGCCAACGGGACGTTCAGATCCGCCCGAACGAGCACCCGTGCCCCCTGCCAGTCCTGGCCGGGGGAGTTGATGTCCACCAGTTCCATGCTAGGCGAGCAACCGTGCTGCGAGCTCCACGACCCGACACGAATAGCCCCACTCGTTGTCGTACCACGAGATCACCTTGACCGTCGTGCCGCGCACCATCGTGAGACCGGAGTCGAACAACGAAGAGTGCGAATCGCCGATGATGTCGCGCGACACGATGGGCGCTGTCGTGTACCCCAAGATGCCATTCAGGGGACCATCGGCGGCGGCCTTCATCGCGGCGTTGACCTCTGCGACGGTGGTCGCACGACCGACCTCGACGGTGAGGTCGACCACCGAACCATCAGGGGTCGGCACCCGCAACGCGAGCCCGTCGAGCTTGCCCTTCAGGTGCGGCAAGACCTCGCCAATGGCGCGTGCGGCGCCCGTGGAGGTCGGAATGATCGACAACGCTGCGGCGCGCGCTCGACGCAGATCCGAGTGCGGCAGGTCGAGGATGCGCTGATCGTTGGTGTATGCGTGGCAAGTGGTCATGAAGCCCTGCACCAGACCGAACGACTCGTCGAGTACCTTGGCGAGCGGCGCCAGGCAATTTGTCGTGCACGAGGCGTTCGAGACAACGTGGTGCACGGCCGGGTCGTACTGGTCGTCGTTGACGCCCAGGCAAATCGTGATGTCCGGGCCCTTGGCCGGTGCCGAGATGATGACCTTTTTGGCGCCGCCGTTGAGGTGCGCGGCGGCCTTGTCGCGATCGGTGAACAGTCCCGTGCTCTCGACAACGACCTCAATCCCGAGTTCGCCCCAGGGAAGGGCCCCGGGATCGCGTTCGGCAAAGACCTTCACGCGACGGCCATCGACGACGATGGCGTCGCCATCGGCGGCCACCTCGCCCGGGTAGCGACCGAACACCGAGTCGTACTGCAGCAGGTACGCAAGGGTCCCGGTATCGGTGATGTCGTTGACCGCAACGATCTCGATGTCGTCGTTGCCCGCTGCGGCGCGAAACACGTTCCGCCCAATACGGCCAAAGCCGTTAATCCCCACGCGTACGCTCATCTCGCCCCTTCATGACACACCCGCGAACAGTGCGGCGAGACTACCAGACCCATTCCCGGCGATTCCCGGGGGCGTTGTCACAACGTCGCTGCGGACGCCGGATCGCCCCGCCAGCCGCGCACCGGCGCGCCAACGTCGAAGGGGGGCCCAGATGGGCCCCCCTTCGTACCGCGGTGTAATCGGCCTAACGGCCGATTACCGCCCTACTCAGGCCTCAGCACCCTTTGGCTTGGGCGTGATGAGTGCGGCAACCTTGGCCGAGACGATGCCAAGGACACAACCGCAGAGCAAGGTGACCAGAGTGTCGAACCAGACCCAGCCCCACGTCGTGGAGATGAGCCCGCCGAATGCACCCGTTCCCTTGTGTGCAGTCCACGCGGCAGCCGAACCCTTGTCGCCACCGCCGCCTGGGGACCAGCCATCAAGACCGGTCGCGATCCACCACAAGAACACCGACGCGAAGGCCGGGAATGTGCCTGCAACGTAGTACCAGTCACCAGCGATCAGGATGGCGACCAAGACGAACGCAAAGATACCGACCCAGAGGGCGATTCCCCAGAAGTGCGGGAAGTCGGCCGTCTTGTACGACAGGTACATCGTAACGAGAGCGGCAACGGTACCGAACACACTCGCGATGACGATCTTGCCGAACGCGGCATTGTCGCCACCTGCGCAGAAGAACAGGCCCCACGCAATAAACGCGGTGGGGAGGATCAGATGAAACGCATGAGGAACGCCGACCGAACCCGCGACGTCGGTCCCCGACAGCGTGTACCAGTGGAACGTGAAGTTCAGAGAAAATTCCGTCCAGAGAAATGCCAGTACGCCAACTACCAAGGCGAGCGGCAGAATTGCTTGAGCTCGTGCACCCATTTGAGGTGTGACTCCTTCTGGATAAGCAAAGAAGAAAGGCATCCATGCAGCGAAAAAGTGATGCGTGCTGCCTGGCGCACACTACGGTCCAAACACGGACCGAGGTGTGTCATTCGTGACAATAAGGAAGCTTCAACTTTGTTGCAAGCGTCACATTCACAACGCGTTAACTTGTTGCACACATGACGTTCGCTTCCTGCACGGTCGCTCCTGCCGTTGCAGGACAATGTCATTGACGTGTCCGAAGGGCACCGCATCGAGGTTGCGACGGGGTTTTGGGCCACGGTACGCGGGCGCCGTCACGCGGCGGGCGCCACGGCAGCGAACTACCGAGGGGGGTTGACCCCCGACGAAGAGGCAGGTGACGCCACCTGATGGGCGGCCAGCTCCAACAGCACGTTGGCCAGTGCCTGTGGACTGTGACGTACGACCCCACCGGCGTCGGCAAGTGGCGCGGTCACGACCCGCACGCCCAACCCGGCCAGCCGCGCCCGATCGATCTCCACGGGCACCTGTCCCATGGCCGCATAGGCCGCAACGGCCGCGGGGTCGAAGCTGCCCTCATGCAGGACGACGACATCGATGCCCCCAGGGATCACCGCGAGCACGCGCGAGATGTGATCAACGGCGTCAAAGCCGTCGGTCTCTCCGGGTTGGGTCATGACATTGCAGACGTACACGCGCAAACCGTGCGCATCCTGCACCGCCCGGGCAATATCCGGCACGGCCAGATGCGGAAGGACGCTCGTAAACAGACTTCCCGGGCCCAACACGATGACATCGGCACGCCCAAGCGCTTGCACCGCCGACAGATATGCCTCGGGTGCCGGATCGAACCAAACCCGCTGACAGGGCGAGAAACCGGCGGCGATGTTCGTCTCCCCGCAGACGACGGTCCCATCGACCCGTTCCGCCCAAAGGCGGACTTGGTCCAGCGTCGACGGCACGACCGCCCCACGAATCTTGAGGACCCGCGAGCACTCCTGAACCGCGAGATCAAAATCGCCGGTAACCTCGGTGAGGGCGGCCAGGAAGAGGTTGCCGAACGGGTGGCCCGAGAGATCGCCGTCGGCAAACCGGTGCTGAAAGAGCTTGCCCATCAGCGATTCGTCATCGGCCAACGCAACTAGACAGTTGCGGATATCACCGGGCGGCAAGATGCCGAGTTCCCGGCGCAGCCGGCCGGAGGACCCCCCGTCGTCGGCAACCGTGACGATCGCGGTCAGGTCGACGGCTGCGAGTTTCAAGCCCCGCAACAGTGACGAGAGCCCCGTGCCTCCACCAAGGGCAGCAATCGCTGGCCGACCCGGCATCTACACCACCCCCTGGGAAACATCGGCGTCGCCGAGCGCCCGCAAGGTTGCGCGACCGATGTCGCGATGCGAAACGGCCACCTCGAACTCTGGGCGGCCCCGATAGCGACGAGCGGCGGTCTCGGCGAGCACGACGCTGCGGTGCCGTCCCCCGGTGCACCCGAACCCGACCACAAGGTGGCTCTTGCCCTCGGCGACGTTGGCCGGCAGCAAGAAGTCGAGCAGCGACTCAAGACGCGGTAAGAACGCCACCATCTCCGGGGTGGCATTCACAAACTGGACCACGTCCGGATCGAGGCCCGTCAGCGGCGCGAACTGCGGTTGGTAGTGCGGGTTCGTGATGAACCGCACGTCAAACAGCAGATCCGCATCCGAGGGCGCCCCGTACTTGAAGCCGAATGAAACAAACAGCACCTGCATCCGCTGACGTTCATTCGGATCGATCATCGCCTCGACCACCGCCCGGCGCAGGTCCCAAATGTTCAGGCCCGTGGTATCGATCACGACCTCGGCGCGCTCACGGATGCCGGACAGCATTTCCCGCTCCTGACGGATCCCCTCTTGAATCGTTCCCGTCCCGGAAAGCGGGTGGCGGCGGCGAGTCTCACGGAAGCGATTCAGCAGCACATCGTCGTCGGCCTCGAGAAACATGATTCGGGGCGGCATGCCGAGCTGCGCTGCGGTGATCTCGAGTTGCTCGCCGAGATCGTCAAAGAATGCCCCGCCACGGATGTCGCACACCACGGCCGCGCGGTCGACCTTACCCTCGCTGACAAACAGACGCGCGAGGTCGGTGAGGAGACGTGGGGGCAAGTTGTCGACCACATACCAGCCGGCGTCTTCGAACACGCCCATGGCCTGGCTCTTGCCGGCGCCACTCATTCCGGTGATAACGGTCAATTCCACAGCCGTGCTCCCCTGTTGTTACGGCGCCGCACTCGCCCTCGGGACGTCGTCTGCGTCTGGTGCGCGATGAAGATGCTCCCAGATCTCACGTGCAACCTTCGGTGGCAATCCCGGAACTCCCTCAAGTTCTTCGCGGCTGGCCTGCGCAACGCGATCCGGTGTCCCGAAGTGATTCAGGATCGCCTTCCGGCGTACCGGCCCGACCCCGGGCAAGGCGTCGATCAGGCTCCGGGTCATACCGCGCCCGCGCGAGGTCCGATGATGACGCAATGCGAATCGGTGCGCCTCGTCGCGAATTTGCGTGAGCAGCCGCAGCCCGGCCGAGGCCTCCGGCAACAACAGCGGATCCGATCGCCCTGGCAGAAACACCTCTTCGCGCTGTTTGGCGAGTCCGATCACCGACACGTCCGGGGCATCGGCGTCGCGCATCCCATCGATCGCCGCCGACAACTGCCCCTTGCCGCCGTCGATGACCACCAACGCCGGATGCGCACCAAATGACAGATCGCCCTCACCGTCGCGCAGGCGCGCGAAGCGCCGCGACAGTGCTTCGCGCATCCGCGCAAAGTCGTTCTGACCACCGTCAAAATGCATCGTGAAATGGCGGTAGTGGGCCTTATTGGGCGCGCCGGCCTCAAAGACCACCATCGACGCGACGGCGTAGCTGTCGCCGAGGTTGGAGATGTCGTAGCACTCGATCCGTATCGGCGGCCCCGCCAGCCCGAGCGCCTCCTGGAGTTCGGTCAACGCCTCCCGGCGACGCTCCCGATTCCGATCGTGACGTCGGCGCTCTTGGTCGACAGCCAGTTGTGCATTGCGCTCAGCCAGCACCGCGAGTCGGTCGCGATCGCCGCGACCGGTTCGAACGTCGGTCCGCGCGCCACGCCGCTCCGAGAGCAATGCCGCCAGATCGAGGCGCGCCCCGACGCTTCTCGACACGATTACCAGGGGCGGGATCGCCAGCGCCATGGCGTAGTACTCGATCGCGAACCCTTCAAGCACCATGGCCGGGTCTTCGTCACCAACCCCTTCCAGAAAGAACGACTGGCGATCCGAGAGGACCCCGTCACGGACCTGCATGACTTGGACATTGGCGATATCGTCGATCACCGCGACGCCCAAGACGTCGACGCTTCCTATCTGATCGGTGGCTGCCACCTGGCGCTCCATCAGGTGCCGCACGGCGCCGAGACGATTGCGGTACACCGCGGCCTGTTCGTACTGCTGTGCGGAAGCCGCGACGCGCATCTGCGCATCCAGCTGTTCTTCCAGGCCCCGATACTGTCCCGACAAGAACGCGATGATCTGATCGGTGAGGGCCCGGTAATCGTGGTGCGAGATGTATCCCACGCACGGTGCCAAGCAACGCTTGATGTGAAAATCCAGACACGGCACACCGGATGAGCGGCCGGGCTCGGGGCCGTCGCAGGGGCGGCTCGGGAAGATCCGGCCGATCATCGACAACGTCTCCCGGACCTTGGACGCGCTGCTGAACGGCCCGAAGTACAGCCGATCTCGACGATGGCGCTCGCGCGTGAAATACACACGGGGATACGCCTCATCGAGACTGATCCCGATATAGGGGTAGCTCTTGTCATCGCGCAGCTTGACGTTGAACGGCGGCCGCTGGCGCTTGACCAGATTCGCTTCAAGGATGAGCGCCTCACCCTCGGTGGCCGTCACGATCGTCTCAACCCGAGCGATCCGCGACACCAAATCATCAATCTTCGGGTGCTGGCCCGATCGCGCCGACATCCGCGCATCACTCGCAACGGGACTCGGATCGGTGAGCGGGGCCTGGAAGTAGCTGAGCACCCGACGTCGCAGCGACTTCGCCTTGCCGACGTACAGGACCCGGTCGTCGGAGTCCCGGTAGACGTAGACTCCGGGCTGATCCGGGACGGCGGCGAGTTGCTCGCGCAGCAGTGAGGTCTCAGGCATCTGCGACCAAGGGTAGAACACCTCCCGCGCGCCGACCTACGGGTCGGTCGAAACCGGGGCCACAAGACCCGCGGCGGTCTGCACCACCGGAGTGATCCGCGCCGGATGCGCGCCACGTGTCAGCGAGACCAGCGCGCCGATGACGGCAATTCCGGCACCCACCGCCATCGCCAGGCGATATCCGTCGAGGTACGCCGCACCTGCATGGACCGGTGCCTTCCCGCCGAGCAACATCCTGCCACCCACGGCACCGAGGTGATCGGCGGTAATGGCGCCGAGCACGGCAATCGACATCGACTGCCCGAGGCTGCGCATCGTCGTCAGTACGCCGGCGGCGACGCCGAGCGCGGCGCTCGGGGCCGCGTTCATCGCCGATGAGGTATTCGGCGAGCTGAACATTGCCATGCCCACACCAATACACACGAGCGCGGGCAGCACACGCGCCACCGGCATCCCGTTCGGGACGTCGGCCAGGAGTCCGAGCCCCGCCGCAACAAGGAGCATCCCGCCCGTACACAGAAAGCGGGATCCGATTCGATCCGAAAGACGACCCGCAAACGGGGACAAACACACCATCACCGCGGGCTGCAGGATGAGAATGAAGCCGGTCATGATCGGGCTCTTGCCAGCGACGACTTGCAGCGCGATCGCGGTCAGGGCGATCGAACCGAACATCGCCGTGTAGTTCAACAGCGCAGCGGCGTTGGCGGCCGCGAACGCCCGACTGCGGCGGAATAGACCAAGGTCCAGCACCGGCGATGCGACCCGCGGTTCGACGATCCCGAACGTCACCAGTGCCACCGCGGAGATGACGAACAACGCCACAGTGCGCGTGCTCGACCACCCCCAATCCGCGCCGAAGGTCAAGGGGATCAGCAGACAGCC
>JADGPH010000016.1 GCA_017882555.1 Thermoleophilia bacterium | reverse complement strand
GTCCCGCGCTTCCGGCGGCCCCGGACATCGCGGCCTCCGCGACCGTCCAGACCGTCACCGTGATCGCGTCCCTGGCGCTGGCGCTCGGGGGCATCGGCGTTGCGTGGTGGTTGTTCGGGCAGGGGCCCGAGCGTCGTTTGGCCTACGCCGATACGCTTCGTGGACTTCGAGGCATCCTCATTGAGCAATGGCGCTTCGACGAGATCTACGAGTCGGTGATCATTCAACCCGGGCGAGACCTCGGCGACGCCGCCTTGCGCACCGCTGAGCCGAAGTTCACGCAAGGACTCGTCGCGGCGGCGACCGGCGTGTCCATGGTTACTGCGCGCGGCCTACGCCAAATGCAGACCGGCCTGGTAAGGACCTATGCCTTTGCGGTCGTTGCCGGCGCCGCGGTGGTCGGTCTCATCGTCGTGTTGGCACGGTGACCGCGATGCCGTGGCTGACCGCACTCATCATCATTCCGCTCTTCGGCGCACTGTCGATGGTCATCGTGCCCCAGGGCGGCCTCATCCAGGCGCGTATCCATGCGGTGGTCGCGGCCGGGCTGACCTTAGTGTTGTCGGCAGTGATGCTCGGACAGTTCGACCGGAGCAGTGGTGCGCCGCAGTTCGTCGAGCACGCCGGCTGGGCGACGAGCGTGGGCCTCGAATGGAGCGTGTGGGCCGACGGGATCTCGATTTGGCTGATCATGATGACCACGGGTCTCTTCGCACTGGCCGTGCTCTACCTGTGCTTCAAGACGCCCGATCGCCCGCGCGCCTTCCTCGCGCTGATCCTGTTCGCCGAGGTGGGATTGCTCGGTCTGTTTTGCGCCGGCAACCTGGTGCTGTTCTACGTGTTCTGGGAGGCCATGCTGCTGCCGTTCTACTTCCTGATCGGGATGTGGGGCGGTCAGGGGCGTGCCTTCGCGACGATGAAGTTCGTCATCTACACGATGGTCGGCAGCCTGTTCATGCTCGTCTCGATCGTCTCGACGGCCGTGGTCGCTCAGGAGACCACCGGGAACTTCACGTTCGACATCCTGGCGCTCCGCAACGTTGCCTACACCCGTCCCGAGAGCATCTGGTTGCTGGCGGGCTTTCTGATTGCCTTCGTGATCAAGCTCCCGTTGTGGCCATTCCACGGCTGGCTACCCGATGCCTATCGCAGCGCGCCGATCGTGGTGGTGGGACTCTTGGCTGCGCTCGTGAGCAAGGCTGGCGTCTACGGTCTGCTGCGGATTGGCCTGCCGCTCTTTCCCCGGGGCATGGGGTTCTTCCAGTATCCGCTGATCGTGCTGTCGTTGATCAGCATCGTCTACGGGTCGCTCGTCGCGTGGCGCCAACCGACGATGCGCATGCTGGTTGGTTATTCAAGTCTTGCCCACTTGGGGTTCATCGCGCTCGGGATCGCGGCGATTGATCCCCAGGCCGCGCAGGGCGCCGTGCTGCAGATGGTCAACCATGGGGTGGTCGTCGTGGCCGCGTTTGCCATCGTCGGAATCATCTCGGCCCGCAGCGGCAAGGAAGAGATCGACGAAATCGGGGGACTTGCGGTCGGCGCGCCCTGGCTCGCGGGGACCTTCCTCGTGGTCGCGATGGCGTCGTTGGCGATTCCGGGCTCCAACAGCTTTGCGGGTGAGTTCTTCATCCTCGCGGGCGTGTTCCGTCACGACTGGTGGGCGGCCGCCATCGCCGTGATCGGAGTGGTCTACGCGTCGGTGTACATGTTGCGGCTCTACCAGTCGTGCATGAATGGGCCGGGCCACGGAGGCGATCCTCACCGTGTGGAGCTCCGCCTGCGCGACGTCGTGGTGTTGGTTCCGCTGCTCGCCGTGATGGGGTTCGTCGCCTTGTGGCCGCAGGCCCTGGTGGGCGCGATTAGCGCGTCGGTCAATACGGCGGTCGCGCCTGCGCAGATCGTCGTGGGTCGACCCGCCAGCGAGATTCACGGAATCGTGCTGCCGAACCCGCTTGTTCCGTCGCCGACCACCAGTTCAATCGAAGGCTCCGCACAGTGAACGTTGTCGCCGCGACCCCGCCCCTCATTGTTGCCGGGACCGCTGTGGTGGCCCTGATGGCGGGCCTGTTGCCATATCGATGGGTACGCCGTGAAGGCCCGACGGTTGTCGCGATTGTTGGATTACTCGCCGCCGCGGTGATGTCGGTCCTGCTCTGGGGGGATCGCCAGGTCGCCCTAGGTGGCGGCTATCGCGCCGACCGGTTGAGCATGCTGTTCAACTTGATCTTCATCGGTTGTGCCATCGCGACGCTGTTGTTGTCGGTGCGTGAGTCCGCCGGGGTCGATCGCCGCGGGGAATACGCGGCACTTGTCGTCACCGCGACGGCGGGCATGATCCTCGTCGCCGGTGCCGGCGATCTGATCACCATCTTCCTCGGCATCGAGGTCCTGTCGGTTGCGCTGTATGTCCTGTGTGCCCTGGAGCTCTGGCGTGAACGTTCCCTGGAGAGCGGACTGAAGTATCTCATCGTTGGCGCTGTGGGATCCTCGTTCTTGCTCTATGGGCTGGCGTTCCTGTTTGGCGCCGCCGGCTCAACGAACCTGTCGGCGATCGGCAACAACCTCACCGCGGCATCGTTCAACACCGAACCGCTACTGTGGATTGCGGTCACCTTCATCATCGTGGGGCTGGGCTTCAAGTCCTCGGCCGCTCCATTTCACATGTGGACGCCAGACGTCTATGAGGGGGCTCCCACACCGATCACCGCATTCATGGCGACCGCGACCAAGGCTGTAGCCTTGGTCGCGTTCTTGCGGATATTCGCCGGGCCGCTGATCGATCTGGTGCACACCTGGCAAATCGCGATCGGCCTCGTCGCCGTCGCGAGCATCGCTGTCGGCAACATCGCTGCCCTGCTCCAAACGAATCTCAAGCGGATGCTGGCCTATTCGAGCGTTGCTCAGGCCGGCTATCTGCTGATCGGCGTGGCAGCGGGGAGTATCCGGGGCGCCCAAGCGGTCTTGTACTACCTGTTGGCATACGCCGTGATGACCATGGCCGCCTTTGCCATCGTAATTATTCGCGAGCGTGAGGTTGAGAAGGGCGAGCAGCTCTCGTCGTTGTCGGGATATGGCCGTGACCGACCCGTCCTGGGGATCGTGATGACCTTGGCGATGCTGTCGTTGGCCGGATTCCCACCACTGTCAGGTTTTATCGGGAAGTTCCTGCTGTTTGGCGCGGCTGCCGAGCAGCACCTGTGGTGGCTCGCGGTCGTCGGCGCCGTCGGCAGCATCGTGAGCCTCGGCTATTACCTGCGGGTCGTCGGGGTGCTGTGGTTTGGCACGCCTGCGATCGACCAGCCGCGCAAGCTGCTTGAAGTGCCCGCGCCGGTCATGCTCACAACCGCAGCATGCGGCGTTGCCATCCTCGGGTTTGCGGCCTTCGCGGGCATCCTGCTGGACGTCTGCCAGCAAGCGGCGCTCTCGCTCCTGGCCCCGTAGGCGCCCCGGGGCCCCATGCTGCGGCCGATCGTGCGGGCCGCCGGGCACCCATCCAGGCGTCGCCCGGACGACCCGGTGCGTCGGCGGGTGCACGTGAGGGTGTGCCGCGTCGCCTGACCTCTCGAGATCGCGCTCCGCGCTTGGGTCGGGGCCAGGTGGGCGCAACCGGCTCGGAATGCCCGCGGCCGATTGCGCGCATCCGAGTTAGGTCGTGAGCCTCCGGTAGAGCTGGGGCAGCTTGTGCGGCAGCGTCCGGACGTCGTCGATGATGACGAAGTTCGCGTCGGAGTACATGTTCGGCAGGTAGTCGGCCGCCTCTTGGTCGACCGTCACGCAGAACAGGTGGATCTTCTCCCGACGCGCCTCGCGCAACGCGACCTGCGTGTCTTCCTGCGCGTACTTGTTGTCCTGGTAGGTATCGGAGTCGTACGGCTTGCCGTCGGTGAGCAGGATCATCAACTTGACCGCCGCATCGGCCGCGGCCAGACGCCGGGTCGCGTGGCGAATCGCCGGACCCATTCGCGTCTTCTGATGCGCGTAGATTCCGCCGATCCGGGCCTTGACCCGGTCGTCGTACTTCTCGCCGAGTTCCTTGACGACGTAGAACTGCGAATCTTCACGGCCCGACCCCGAGAACCCGTAGATCGCATAGTCGTCACGGATCGCCTCGAGGGCCTCGCACATCAACAGGAGGCCTTCCTTTTCGATGTCGATGATTCGCTTGCGACCGTCGATCTTGCGGTCTGTGGAACTCGACATGTCCACCAGGAACGCCGTCGCCACGTCGCGATCCTTCTTCTCGCGCTTGATGTAGACGCGTCCGGACGGGGTGATCTTCGCCCGCTTTTCGACGACGTACTCGACCAGTCCATCCGTATCCAGGTCGTCGCCCTCGGTCTGGAAGCGCATCTTGCGCAGGCGCTCCGGGCGCATCAGCTGGAAGTTCCGTCGGATCTGGCTGACGATCCCGCCGAACTCATGGAACGTGGCGGCGACGAAGGCCTCTTGGGTGCGGGTCGCACGCTGCTCCCGGAGCGTGCACCATGCCGGGCGGTAGTCCTCGATGCGGTAGTCCCACTCGTCATAGAGG
>JADGPH010000096.1 GCA_017882555.1 Thermoleophilia bacterium | reverse complement strand
TCGTGTTCACCGCTGCCGAAGCGTGATCGCCAGGCTCCGACCTGGCAAACATCCGCGTGGGCTGAGCGTCACCTGGTGGTCCGATCAGGAGTGCGGTTGACCGTGCGGCAGCTGAAGGTCTGACACGGGGCCGCAGACTCCCGGGATGCTCCCCGGCGGCGGCTGGCCGGGCCCGCGCACCGAACCTGCGTGCGCACTGAAACTAGAACGGCACTTAAGCGCTTGCCCGTCATTAGTTGCTACCCCTCCTTGCCGAGCCCTTGACCGGCCGTCACCGCGCAATGACCGCTGTCCGTGGCGTATCGCACTCGGTTGGCTGATGTCCGTGTCGGTCGGCCTCTCAAACTGATCTGTGTACGTCGATGGTGTCGGGGTCGATCCCGCACTGGCGGTGGTCAAGGCAGCAGGCGCAGGTATCCGCAGGCTCCGTGTCCTGCTGCGCGCATGTCACCACAACCACCATGGCGTTGGTCCGGTCTGTTGAGTCTCAGGTCATCGCGACAAGGCCGTCGATGTCTCCGTGTACCTCCAGTCCGGCGACCTCGCCGGAGTCCTCCAGCAGGATCTGGCCGGCCTCGCCGGTAAGGGTGAGGTGGATGCGGGCGTCCAGCGTCTCCTGCACCCGGCGGTGCATCTGCGTGCGCACCGGGGCGTGCAGCAGTCCGCCGCGTCGCCGCTCGGCGCTGATCTGCAGGGTCGCACCGGTCCTGGCGCGCAGCGACCAGTGCACGCGTTCTTCGTCGACGGCGAGGTGCGTAGTGCGCGCACCCGTGTAGGTGGCGAACCGATGCAGGGTGGGGCGGCCGTCGGGTCCGGGCATGCGCAACCCGACGATGAATCCGCGGAACTGGGTGCGGTGCCACGGGATCACTGCGATCGAGGCCACCAGACACACACCGGAGTGGGTGAAGTGGTTGCTCTGCATCCAGATGTAGCTGGAGGGAAAGGCCTGTCCCCAGTCCTTCTCGAGGTAGCCGAGCCCTCCGTCGAAGGCCAGCGCATCGCCATCGAGCGACAGCGACCCGGACAGGCTGTGGCCGAAGGAGACGATGCCGTGGTAGCACTCCATCATCGGAACCCAGCCGTACCAGCCCATGCTGCCGGGCGAACGCACTGTCACTGGCCATGGATCGAACGCGGTGCTGAACTGCACCTGCCCCCGCAGGCCGGACTCGCTCAGATCCAGCATGAGTCCCCGGTCGCTGAACCTGTTCGGTCCGATCGTCACGTCGAACCTGTTGGTCGCTGCGTGAAAGTCGGCGGCGTCATAGCTTTCGTACCAGGAGCGGCCGGTCACGCCGTCGAGCACCTGCACGAACGCTTCATCGTGCCGACCGTCAGAGCCGTCCAATCCCAGGAAGATCCCCGGTATGACCGCCAGGCGGGCCGTCTGGTCAGCGGAGACCAACTTGACGTACCAGCCCTCGAAGAAGCCCGCCCTTGCGTGCGCGCCGTGATAGCCATCCGGGTGCATCGTCGATCTCAGCGTCGCGACGCCGCGCCGCGCCGCTGTCAAAGCGGACAGAGAAGACATGCGATCAAGGATATCGATCGCGAGTACAGGCCACCTGATCAGACTTCGCACGCATCGCGCCCAATCCATGATTGTGAAGTCACGACCATGGATTGATCGGGGTGGTCCCGCCGACCTGCGATAGAACTCGCCCAGGCCTGTTGCTCGAGCGGCCGGAGCATGGTGTCTTGGTGCCTCTCAGGAAGGGAAGCCACCCGTTGATGTGACGAGCTATCTGATTGCTGGCAGCCCACTGATTGAGATGGCGTCCCGTGGTTGCGAATCCGTCCCACTGTCCCTTGACCGTGTCAAGAGTCGCGTTCTTGTCACCGAACCACAGCTACGAATTCGGGTTGGTCGAGCAGACGAAGCCAGGTGCCGTCCGGTTGCCTGCGAGCCACCTGCGCGCGGGCGCCCGCGCCGTCTTTGGGTGGGGTGGCGGTGAGCGCGATGTCGCCGCTGATCAGGGTCGGCAGCGGTGGCTCCTGCTCGAAGTGTGGCGCGCTGGCCAGCACTTTCTCCCACAGCCCGCGGATCGCGTCGCGGCCCACCGTCTGACTGCCCGGCGGGTAGGCCATGACGGCCTGCTCTTCGTAGAGCTCCGCCACGCCTCCTGCATCACCGGCATTGGAGCGCTCGACAAACAGGCGCGTGAGGTCTTCCGGTTTCAGGGCCTTCTCGTTGTCCGACACAGGGGGTCCTTTCAGGAGAGCGAAGCGTGAACAGGTCAAGTCTCGACGGCAACCGACCAGAAGTCCAACGGATCATTCTTCTAGTTGCTAGTATCTGTGGCTATGGAACTGAGGCAGCTGGAGTACTTCATCGCGGTGGCCGAAGAGGCGAACTTCACCCGCGCCGCCGAACGCGTGCATATCAGCCAGTCAGGGGTCAGCGCACAGATCCGGCAACTTGAACGCGATCTCGGTGCGACGCTGATAGACCGGTCAGGTCGCGCGGCGACCGTGACCACGGCCGGAGCAGCGGCGCTCGAACACGCCCGCGCCGCGCTCGCATGCGTCGACG